>JAYUSX010000059.1:0-5901 GCA_043755475.1 Actinomycetota bacterium | reverse complement strand
CCCACTCGCCGGAGCGATCGCGCGGCGGGCCACCGAGGGCACCGCGATGCGCATCGGCGCGTTCATCGCTGGCGGTGCCGTGGTGCTCGCCGGGGTCGACGGTGGCGTTGCCTGGTCGCTCGCTGCGTTCGGATGCGTCGGCGTGGGCATGCAGACGGTGCTGGTGTCGGGGTGGTTGCTCTTGCACCGACACGTGTGCAACGCGAACACCGGCGCCGTGTTCGGTGTGATCGAGTCGCAGCACTTGGTCGGCAACGCGCTGGGCGCGCTGGGCTCCGGCGCGGCGATGAGCCGAGTGGGCGTGTGGCCCGTGCTGGTGGTGGTCGGGGTGGGCCTGGCCGGATCGATGCTGACGCTCAGTCCCGATCGGATCCGCCGACTCTCGTCGACGACGACCGTGGTGGGCAGAGGTGCCACTGCTCCGGTGGCGGTGGCTCCGGCGACGTCGGCCGATGCCAGGACCGCGTAGCGTCGACACGATGAGGTTCGACACCGAGATCACACTCACCGGCCCATGGCGCGCCCCGGCTCAGATGCTCGACGAGCAGGTGTACGACGGCCACGCCAGCGTGCACGACGAGGCGACGGCGGCGCGCCTCGGGCTGCACGGTGCACCCATCGAAGGGCCGACGCACTTCAGCCAGTTCGACCCGCTGGGTGTTGCCGTGTGGGGCGACGCGTGGTTCGAGACGGGCTGCATCAGCTCGCACTTCCTGAACATGGTGGTGGACGGCGAGGAGGTTCAGGCTGCCCTCACGACCGGAGCTGATCCGCGGCAGGCCCGCATCGACGCCCACAAGCACGACGGCACGCCGGTGCTCACCGGAACCGCCTCGGTCGGCCCCGACCATCCCGTGTCAGAGCTCGAGAGTCGCCTCGCCTCGCTCCGCGAGCCGGGCGAGCTGTTCATCGTCGATCGGTTGAAGGTGGGGATGACCGGCGAGTCCGACGAGACCGCGGTACTCACCCACGATGGTCGCAACGGCGACCTCTACCCGTTCTCGCTTGCTCAGAAGCTCGCCCGAATCACCGAACCACACCCGTGGTACACCCGCGAAGGCGGGGCATCATCGCCGTGGGGGCGGGCGATCGTGCCGATCGAGATGATCAGCGTGCTGGCGATGAAGCAGCCGCAGTCGTTCCCCGTGCGCGGACCCGCCGTCGGCCTGTTCGTCGATCTGGAGATCCGCCTGCTGGCCGGCCCGGTGTTCGTCGACCAGCCCTACATGGTGACCCGTCGGATCGTCGGTCTGGGGCAGAGCAAGCGCACCGAGAGCTACTGGGTGGAGACCACGCTCATCGATCCCAGCTCCGGGGTCGCTGTCGCACGAGTGCTGCTGCACTCGGGGGTGTTCAAGGCGTCGTTCGCCGACTACCCGCCCGACCGGCTCGCCCCGTGAGGGGCGAGAACACAAGCTGCGGCAGGAACCGCACGAGCAGGTGCCGATCGTCGAATCAATCGACGATCATGTGGGCGGGGCATCGACGACGTTGACCGGCAGGTCGATGGTCACCGGGTCGTCCGACACGCTGAGCACCCTCCATTCCATCCACTGGGCCACCGCAGCCTCGGTGTCGAGACCGGCCATGGCCACTGACAGGGCGATGCTGATGTCCATGTATCGCACCAGCCCGGCCGAGTCGAACCCGAGGGTGAAGACCACCGAAGCGTCGTCGGGCGCGACGAGCTCGAGCGTCGCCAGAACCTGCGGGGAGAGGTGGCGGAGCGATGCCATGTCGGTCCGCCACCGCATCAAACGCACCACCTCTGCCGGGACGTCGGTGGGGGTGCGCCCGGGAGCTTCCAGCGGGGACGTCGCCGTGGCCTCGTTCGCGTCGAGCAGGCCATCGACTTCGGCTGTCTGGCTGGCGAGGTCGAGCGAGCCCTGGTCGGTCCGCGGATCCCACGAGTGCATCGACTCCAGTTCGAAGCCCACCAACTCCTCGTACGTGGGGATGGGATTCGGGTCGATCCACGAACCCCGGATCGTTGATCCACGAGCTGCACGAGTCCACGGATCGGCATCGGTCGCCCCCGACTCGTAGATCGAGTCCAGCGCGACGACGGAGGTGGACACCCCCGACGCGGCCGGTTGAGACGACGGCGTCCCGGTCGCAGACATCGCCAGCGACAATGGGGTCGGCTGACCCGAGGCGCTGAAGCCGGTGAGAGCCCATGTCTTGTCGACCTTTGCCCGCTGACTCGCGACATCGATCGTGCCCACCGTGTCGTAGCGCTCAGTACTCGCTTCGGCGCTTCGGATCGCTTCGAACCTCATCGAGATCGTGGCGCTCGCGAAGTCAGGTGCCTCCACGACCGGTCGTGCGCGGAAGTACTCGCGCCGGCCGAGCGCACGCTGGCCTGGTTCCGAGCTGTACGCCACCCAACCGCCCGCGCCCAATCCGGCGACGACCAGCCAACTGGCCACGCGACGAATCCACTGTTTCGTCTTCTGCTCCACGTCAGCCACCCTCTCCGTCGGCTGCTGCCGGTTCGACGTTGGTCGGCGCAGTGATGGTCGGCGCGGCATCCTCGATCGAATCGAGCTCGAAGCGCAACCGATAGAAGTGGATCGAGTCAGTCCGCTCGTTGGCGTAGTCGATCACCGCGTCGAGTTCCAGCGCAGCGTCCAGCACGCGCACGAGGCCGGCAGAGTCGACGCTGATCGTGAGCGTGACGGGCGAGTCCAATGTCGTCAGCTCCGGGAGTGGGAGGCGCGCTGCGACGAACGGCGCCGATGTCCAGTACTCGCCGATGGGTATTGACCATAGGTAGGTGGTGACCTCGACGCCGCCGATCGTCTCGTCGGTGACCGATACGGGCGTGACCCGCCGCAGCGAGTGATCGATCACGTCCTGGTACATCCAGATGTTCGACAGCTTCGACACCCACGCACCGCGAACTCTCGGTGACTGCTGCCAGGCACCACCCTCGCTGTCAGGTTCGCGATATGTGCTTTCCTCCAGGGAGACGGACTCCCAACTGGCGGCGTCGAGCGGCGGGTCGACCGTCTCTCCGTCCTCGATCGAGCGCCGGGTCTGCCGGACCTCTCGCTGCTCGTCGCCCGTCGTCGGGTTCATGATGAAGTCCACGAAGATCTCATCGGTCGTCGCCACGCCGTCCTGTGACCAGACTCCATCGAGGATCACCGTCCCGTCGAGGGTTCCTGGGTTCGGGCGTTCGTAGACGATCATCGGCAGGAGCGAGCTGTCGTATCCATCACCTTTCAGGCGGGTCGCGAATGCGGTCTCACGACCCAGGTAGCCGGCGCCACCCAGTAGGCCGAGGACGAGCACCGTCACCACCAGGGGCCGACGACTGCGTCGCTTCTTCCGACCGCGCACGGGCTTCACGCTGGGCATCGTCGCGGCCTGCCGCATCGTGGCGAAGTGGGCAGCGGCAGCCATGGCGTGCGGATTGCTCGACGACGCCGCAGCTGCGATGGGGTCCGATGGTGCCTCCGTCGCGGTCTCGCCGGAGGTCCGCGCCGCGGCGCCGGGGCGCCCGAGGGTCGGCAACGTCGGCAGCTTGAGCACGGGCACGGGCGGCACCACGTCCGCGGGTGGACCCGTGGGCATGGGCATCACGGGTGGCGAAGGCGAGGACGCGACCGACACGTCGGCCAGATCGGAAGCGTCAGGCATGGTCTGGGTATCGGCAAGGGCCATGACGAGCTTGAGAACGGCATTCACATCGTCCGGCGCCGACGCTCTCCCGACGTTTCGTCACCGAACCGTCGCGTGAAGCCCCTGAAGCGAGGGGGCCGCGAATGCGATGCTGGGACGGTGACACCCCGTACCGAGCTCGACACGCTGCGCGACGCGTGGGCCGACGAACGCTCCCGCGTGGTGCAGCAGATCGCCGATCTCGAACGGCGCTTCGACGACATCGTGTCGGCCGCCGCGCTCACCTCCACCGACGACGAGCATGATCCAGAGGGCGCGACGATCGCCTACGAGCGAGCCCAGGTCTGGGCGCTGTGCCAGCAGGCGCGCCTCGATCTCGCCGCGATCGACGAGGCCATGCCGGCGCTCGCTCGGGGCGAGCTGCCGACGTGTCACGGTTGCGGGGGATCGATCGGTTCCGAACGACTTCTCGCGTTGCCAGGCGTGCGCACCTGTATTCGTTGTGCGAGTTGAGTCCGTCATGAGCGACGTCAATTGCTGGTGGTCGTCGACGATCGCCCCCGACGCGGCCGCCGCCGCGCTCGTGCAGTTCGGGTTCGAGTTCGGGCCACCACAACCTGCCATCCACTCGGTGATCGACACCTTCGACGGGCGGCTCCATCGCGTCGGCGCCCGCCTCGGCGCCCGCCCGGTCTACAAGCCGGGGAGCGCCGACGCGATCGAACTCTCGCCGCAGGGTTCAGCACTGCCAGGTCAGCCGCTCGTGGTCGGCCGGCTGCCGCGATCACCGTCCGACCTTCCGACAGGTCAGTTCGGCGTCCAACTCGGAGCGATCGTGGGCGACCGGGCCCTGCTGGTACAGCTGACGATGTCGTCGAACTGTTCGCACGCACTACGACGGAACCGCGACGGCAAGGCGGTGGCACGGGTGGAGCTGCACACCGACGTGCGGATCTCTGACGGCGACGGCACCATTTGCGACACCGACGTGGCGACGTGGTGCCTCGAGCTCCACGAGCTCCCCAACCATCGCTCGCCGGCTGCCAAGGCCCGAAGGCGACTGGACGGCCTCGGACTGCAGCGACTCGAAACGGACTCGTTGGGCTGGGCGGCCTCCATCGCCGCCATCGATCTCTCCGGAAGCGCGTCGTCATCCGGGGTGACGTTGAAGCACACGGCCACGGCGGCGAAAGCATTCCGACGCGTGCTGACCCGACAAGGCGACATCGTCGCTGCCACGTGGCGGGGAGCGAGGGACGATCTCGATCCGGAGTTCCTCCACGATCTGCGCGTCGCGCTCCGGAAGGCCCGCACGGTGCTGCGTTCCTCGCGTGGGGTGATGCCTGCCGACGCGCGCAGGGATGCGCTCGATCTCGCCGGAGCGCTCGCCCGCCAGACCGGCGCAGCACGCGATCTCGACGTGCACCTGATGGCGTGGGAATCACACGTGTCGGCCCTCGATCCCTCGGAACGAGCCCTGATGGAACCGGTGCGCGAGCTGCTCGCGGTTCGCCGCGAGCAGGCCCATGCGCGCCTGGTCGAAGCCATGGACGCGGCCGACCGCGACCGCTGGCTCCGACGATGGCGAGAACTCGTCGGTGCGACCCGCGAACCCAGTGGGGCGCGGCCACCGGAGGCACGGCGCGCTGCGGGCCGAGTGATCGCGAAGCGGATCGAGCAGGCCCACGATCGGATGATTCGCGACGGCCGCTCGATCACGATGACCTCGCCCAGCGATGCCGTGCATCGACTACGCAAAGACGCCAAGCATCTGCGTTACCTGCTGGAGTCGTTCGGGTCACTCATCACGAAGCCTCACCGCCGGGCATACGGTGCGCGACTCAAGGCAGTGCAGGATCTCCTGGGTGCGTTCCAGGACGCAACGGTTCACCGCGCGCTGCTCGACGACGTGGCGATCGAGCTGCGCGCCGCACCACAGGCGACGTTCGACGCCCTCGCGTCGCTGACCGACGTGGTCGATGCGCTCGGTGTCACGTTGCGGGACGACGTGATCGGCTCGCTCGAAGCGTTCGACAGCAAGGGCACACGGAGCGCCCTGAGCAACGTGCTGTCCGATCTCCGCGCGTGAGCTCGGTCGCAGGTCACCCGCCGGCGACGAGGAACTGCTCGATCGCTGCTGCCACCTCGACCGCATGCGTGTCTTCGTGCATGGAGTGTTCACCACCGGCGATCACCTGCAACCGGGCGTAGGGCATCTTGCGTTCCAGGTACTGACCCGACACCACGTACTCCGGGCGATCGAGCTCGCCGGCC
>JAYUSX010000058.1:0-5906 GCA_043755475.1 Actinomycetota bacterium | reverse complement strand
CACCGGCCCACAGGCACGCCGCGAACGCGCCTCCACCCACCTGCACG
This sequence comes from Actinomycetota bacterium, assembly GCA_043755475.1. Classification (GTDB taxonomy): domain Bacteria; phylum Actinomycetota; class Acidimicrobiia; order Acidimicrobiales; family Ilumatobacteraceae; genus VFMC01. The sequence goes on along the minus strand of JAYUSX010000058.1, from coordinate 5,859 downwards.
AACAGGCGGTCGAGCGGCTTGCCGCCCTCGATCTCGTTCATGTGCCACGCCATCTCCCAGCCGATGGTCCGACCACCGTCGAGGCACCATGCGTTCTCCGGGCCCTGCACGCTGAACGGCACCGCTCCCCCCGCGACGGCCTCCCGGAAACGATGAACGCACGGATCGCCCGGAGGATCCGACGCGACGCGAGGGCAGTCGACCACCGCAGCGCCCAGCTCGCGCAGCCGATCGAGCACGACCGGGCTCGCCGATGGTGGGACGAACACACGGATCGGCCAATTCACCGCCGCTGCCAACGTGGCTGCGGCGAGTGCTGCGTTGCCGCACGACGCGATCGCAAGCGGCGGTCGGCGAGCCTCGGTCGACCACGGTGCGCGCCCCGCGATCTCGGCGGTCACGAGGTGCAGCAGGATCGTGAACAGGTGCCGGGCCTTGTGGCTTCCGGCCACGTTGTGCGTCTCATCCTTCACCCACACGCCACCGTCGCGGGTGAACCCGAGTGCGTCGCTCAGCGCGTCGGCTCGGGCGAACGGGGTGGTGCGGAACCCGGTGCCCGCAACCGCCGCGACCTTGATGTCGAGGTCGCGCACGATGGCCTCGCGGGCTGCATCGGCGAGGCCGAGTGCGGCAGCAAAGCCGTCCCACGCCAGGTGCCGGCGGAACGCCAGGTACGGGTTGTCGTCGCCGGTCGAATGCAGCGGCACATCGGACTGCACCAGCTCGAGCGCATGATGTCGGTCATCGCCGAGCGCGTTGGGGCATCGCCACGCGAGTGGCCGGGCGATGTCGATCGTGGCCGCGCAGACCGAGCAACGCCAACCGGCTACGAGCGGGCGATCCATGGCGTTTTCGATGGTGATCAGCCCGCAGCGACCTGGGCATTGAAGTCGGTGATCATCTCGTCCCACACCGGCAGGTATCGACGCAGACCACGCCAGAAGTCCTGGTGCCGGCGAGCCTCGAACAACTCGAACGGGGTGCCCTGCTGCTCGACCCAGGTGTAGTAGCCCAGGTTGAAGATGCGGTTGCGGTCGCGCTCGGTGCAGTCGATGGTGTCGGCGGTGTCGATGTGACCGAGATGTTCGCCGAAGACCTCGGCGGCGTCGACCGTGGTGAACTCGCCACCGAAACGGGCGGCCAAGGTCTTCGCTCGCTCGCTCGGGTACAGGCCCGCACCATCGGTGGCGATGGTGACGATCGCGTCGTCGGGGCCGAGGCCCAGCAGCTTGGCCGTCTTGATCGCGGCGAGCACGTTGCAGATCGCCGAGAAGCCGAAGTGCTCGAGCGTCTCGACCAGCTCGACCGACAGGCCCTTACGGTCGACGAGGTAGTCGCGGCCGGCGACGGTGTTGAAGAGCACGTCGAGCTCGTCGGTGGCGGTGTCGCTGATGGCGACCACCACGTCGGTGTTGGTCACGTTGTGGATGAGCGGGATGTGCTTGTCGCCGATGCCCTGGATGTTGTGCTCGCCGAAACCGTTCTCGAGCATGGTCGGGCATTCGAGAGCCTCGACGGCCACGATCTTGGTGCCGTACTCGTCCTTCAGGCGATCGCCCGCAGCGATCGTGCCCGCCGAGCCGGTGGCGCTGGTGAACGCCGCCAACCGAAGGTCGCGACCGGACGCCGACCGCACGTGCTCGAACACGTGAGCCAGGGCGCGCCCGGTGACTTCGTAGTGGCCGAGGTGATTGCCGAACTCGCAGAACTGGTTGAGGACGAAGTTGCCCGGGTCCTTCGCCAGCTCGTTGCACGCGTCGTAGATCTCCTTGACGTTGCTCTCGGTGCCGAATGTCTTGATCACGTCATCGGCCGGGTTCGCGCACCACTGATCCAACCAATCGAAGCGCTCCTGGCTCATCCCCTCCGGCAGGATCGCCACACCGCGACTGGCCATGATCCGGCTGATCGCGATGCCTCCACGGGCATAGTTCCCCGTGCTCGGCCAGATGGCTCGGTGTCGGGTGGGATCGAACTGCCCGCTCACCACCCGCGGTGCGAGGCAGCTGTAGGCAGCGAGCACCTTGTGCGCGGTGATCATCGGGAACCGGTCACCGAACGCCACGATGATCGGCGAATCGATGCCGGTGAGCTCCTTGGTGAGCACCACGTGGTCGGGCACGGCCACCCGGTTCCCGTGGATGTCGTTGTACCAATGCACCCGCCAGAGGTTCTTCGGGTCGGGGTCGTTCTTGTGGATGGCCGCCGTGGCCGCGGCGACGTTCGGGTCGATCGTGCTCGGATCGGCCAGCTGGCCGAATGTGGGCAACACGATGCGCTGTTGGCGGAACCGCTCGATGCTGTTGGCCAGCGACGCCTCGTCGACGACGACGTCGGCGAGCCCGAACTGGTTGATGAGGGCATCGTGAAGGGGGTCAGCGGCGAGCGTCACGGTTGACATTCTGTCAAACGAACACCGGTCTCCCTCGCATGTCGGCGCATGTCGGCGCATGTCTGCGCATGTCGGCGAGCACACTCCGCTCGTCAGACCGGCTTTTGCGAAGAAGCGACTTGCGTAATCGGTAGACTCGCACTGCATGAGCGACATGACCGACGCCAAGCGCCGTCTGGTCGACCGGCTGAAGCGAGTCGACTCCGCCACGGCGGGCGAGTTGGCGACCGAGTTCGAGCTCACCGACACCGCGGTGCGCCAACATCTCGAACAGCTGCAGCAGTTGGGTCTGGTCGTACGCACCGAGGGCAGTGCCAACGGTCGAGGCCGCCCAGCCGCTCACTGGCAGCTCACCGCCGCGGCCAGCTCGATGTTCCCCGATCGGCACGTCGACCTCACGGTCGAGCTGATCGAGTCGATCCGCACCGAACTCGGCGACGACGCGCTCGATCGCGTGATCGAGCGCCGGTCGAGACGGCAGGCCGATCAGTACCACGCGCTCGTGGGCGAGGGCACGGTCGCTGTCCGCGTGCGGCGACTGGCCGAGCAGCGCACTGCCGAGGGATACGTCGCCGAGGTCGTCTCAGACGGCGACGATCTCGTGCTCGTCGAGCACCACTGCCCGATCTGCACCGCTGCGGCCACGTGCCAGAGCCTGTGCCGGAGCGAGCTCGAGGTGTTCCGGCACGCGCTCGGCACGGATGTCGTGGTGGTCCGCGAGCAACACGTGCTCGCCGGCGATCAACGCTGTGCGTACCGCATCACGGGCATCATGGGCATCACGGGCATCACGGGCATCACGGCTGCGTGATCAGACGATCTCGCTCGTCTGCATCACCGGGGCCGTGTTCGTGTAGTTCGCGATGTCGGCCATGATGTCGCCCAACTTCGGCGAGGCGAAGGCGGCCTGGACGGCCTCCATCGACTCGAAGAAGAAGTGCACCGCCGCGATGTTCGGGCCGTCCAGCCCCTTGTCGATCTCGGCCGTGCAGTTGAACGCCTCGGTGCACATGGGAACGTGCACATCGCGGTAGTAGTCGTGGTCGAAGGTGGCAGGTGCCCCATCGACGTCGCCGGCCGGGTACATCACGGTCTGTCTGATCATTCCTGCACTGTAGGCACGCCCGGCATCACTCGCAGCCAGGTACTGTGCCGCGATGGCTGACTTCCTCCTCGGCGGGCAGATCGACCCCTCCACCAAGCAACGATCCGACGTCCACACGAAGGTCGCATCCAGCGACCTCACCACCCATGGCGTGATCGTCGGGATGACCGGGTCGGGCAAGACGGGTCTCGGCATCGTGCTGATCGAAGAAGCGTTGCGGGCCGGCGTGCCCACGCTGCTGATCGATCCGAAGGGCGATCTCACCAATCTGTGTCTCACCTTCCCCAACCTCGCCCCGGCCGACTTCCAGCCGTGGGTGAACGAAGGCGACGCGGCCAAGGCGGGCCAGAGCGTGCCCGACTTCGCCGCCACGCAAGCCACGAACTGGCGCACCGGCCTCGACGGGTGGGGGCTCGGTGGAGCGAACATCGCCGAGCTGCGCAACGCCGTCGACTTCACCGTCTACACGCCCGGCTCGGCCGGTGGCGTCGGCATGAACATCGTCGGGTCGCTCCAGGCGCCATCCGACATGGCCGACCCCGAAGTGATCGGCGACGAGATCGAGGGCTACGTGAGCGGTCTGCTCGGTTTGGTGGGCATCGACGCCGATCCGTTGTCGAGCCGCGAGCACATCCTGCTGAGCAACCTGATCATGAACGAGTGGCAACAGGGCCGCAGCCTCGATCTCCCCACGCTGGTCGGGATGGCGCTCACGCCGCCGATCCGCAAGCTCGGCGTGTTCGAGCTCGACGCGTTCTTCCCTCCGAAGGATCGCACCGCGTTCGCGATGCGGCTCAACGGTCTCCTCGCCTCTCCATCGTTCAGCAGTTGGATGACCGGAGCCCCCCTCGACATCGATTCGATGCTGCGTTCGCCTGCGGGTGCACCGAGGTGTGCGATCGTCACGACAGCGCACCTCGCCGACGAAGAGCGCCAGTTCGTCACCACCCTTGTGCTGTCGAAGCTGGTCACCTGGATGCGTCGCCAGAGCGGCACCACCGACCTCCGTGCACTGCTGTACATGGACGAGGTCGCGGGCTACCTGCCCCCCACCGCCATGCCGCCCACCAAGAAGCCGATCATGACGTTGATGAAGCAGGCACGAGCATTCGGTGTGGGCGTGGTGCTGAGCACCCAGAACCCGGTCGACATCGACTACAAGGCGCTGTCGTACGCGGGCACGTGGATGATCGGCCGCCTCCAGACCGATCGCGACAAGCAGCGGCTGCTCGACGGGATGAGCGCGGCATCCGGGGGCGTCGACGTTGCTGCAGTGGGCGACACGATCAGCGGCCTCGGCAAGCGCGAGTTCGTGCTGAAGCGTGCCGGCAAGGATCAGCCCGAGCTGTTCACCACGCGGTGGGCGATGAGCTATCTCCGCGGCCCGCTCACACGGGATCAGATCGCGGTGCTGATGGCCGATCGCAAGTCCGCCCCCGAACTGGCGGCCCCTGCTGGCACGCCCGCCGCTGCGTTCCCGCCGCCGACGTCGGCACCCACATCGGCGCCGACATCTGCATCAACGTCGGGCCGGGCCTCCGGCGCGGCACCGCTGCCGGCTTCGCCGGTCGTCGACGACGATGCATCGGTCCTCGCTCCGGAAGTCGCCGAGGACGTCCCCGTGCGATGGATCGACGTCGCAGCCCCATGGTTGACCACCGTCGGCGGCGACCCGCGCGGCACACGTCTGCAGGCCGCGGCGGTGGCGCGGGTCGCCATGCGATTCGACGACGAGACCGCCGATCTGATCCACGACGAGGAATACGAACTGGTGCTCACACCTCTGCTCGAACTGCTCGACGTGGCCACGGCCACGGGGGTCGATCACGACGAGCGCGATCTGCGCACACAGGCCCCCGCCGCAGCCGTGTACGTGCTGCCCGATGCCAAGGTGAAGACGAAGGCGTTCTGGACCAAGCTGCAGCGCGACCTCGTCGACCACGTGATTCGCTCACGCGAACTGCGCCTCTTCGCCAACCGCGAACTGAAGATGGTGTCGCGGCCGGGCGAGACGGAGGAAGCATTCGTCACCCGCTGCCTCACCGCCGCCGACGAACGCGCCGACGCCGAGATCGCCAAGCTGAAGGACAGCTTCGAGACCCGGTTCAAGCGCATCCGCGAACAGCTCCAGACCGCCGAAGGCCGCGCTGATGTGTTGCGTGAAGAGCGCGAGGGGAAACGGAACGAGGAACTGCTCTCGACCGTCGGAGGTGTGCTCGGGGGGATCTTCGGTGGCCGCCGCAGCCGAGGCGGCGTCTTCGGCTCGCTGGGCCGGGCAGCGGGCAAGCGCGGTCGCAGCTCGGCAGCCGGAGCGCGACTCGACGCGGCCGAGGACAAGGTGCAATCGCTCAGCGATCAGCTG
>JAYUSX010000057.1:0-5908 GCA_043755475.1 Actinomycetota bacterium | reverse complement strand
TCGGTCGTGCAGTTGGGACTCGGGCGTGCCGTTTGGACTCGGGTGGGGGTCAGCGGCCGAGGGTGACCAGCACGAGCGCGACGACAGCGAGAGCCATGCCGGCTGCTTGCCAGCGATTCACGCGTTCGTGGTCGAGACCGAAGGCGAGCAGCACCGTGCTGGCAGGGTAGAGCGAGCTCACCGCCGCCACCACGGACAGCAGGCCACCACGGACGGCGGCCAAGTAGGTCACGTTCGCCAACATGTCGAGGAATCCGGCGAGCACAGCGAGCAGCAACGGGCTCCGGTTCGCTTCAGGCCGAGCGCGCAGGACGAGACAGATGCCTAACAAGATCGGCACCGATGCGAGCCGCGCACCGACGAGGGGCCACAGGCCGGAATCGGAGTCGGCTCGGTCGAGTGCCACGAACAGCAATCCGAACCCCGCGCCGGCGAGAAACGCGAACCCGAGGATCGGGGCCGGCGTCGGCTTGTCGTGTTCACCGATGGCACCGCTGACCAGCGCGACCGCGACGAGTGCCACGGCGATGCCCACATAGGCGATCACCTCGGGACGTTCGCCCTCCGCCAACCCGACGATCACCGGCAAGATGGCGCCGACGACCGCGCTCAACGGTGCCACCACCGTGATCGCTCCGTGAGCGAAGGCGTGGTAGAGACTCACCAGGCCCACGGCACCAGCGGCACCGCCCACGACGCCCCATGCGAACGTGGCGCCGCTCGGGACGGGCGTGCCGATCAGCAGGACCAACGCGACGACGAGCACCAGGCTCACGACCTGGCCGACCAGCGTGACGAGCGCGCTCGCGAACACACGGCTGGCGCGACCACCCGCGTAGTCGGCGATGCCGTAGACGGCTGCTGACACGAGAGCGAGCAAGATCGACATTCGGCGACGAGTCTGGCAGGGCCCGAGCCGGACCGACTCGTCTACGTTGCGACCATGCACTACACCCGATTCGGACGCACCGGCCTCCAGGTCTCACGGCTCACGCTCGGCACGATGACGTTCGGTGGCCAGGTCGACGAGCAGATGGCGCGCTCGATCATGGACGCCGCGTACGACGGCGGGATCACGCTGTTCGACACTGCCGACATGTATCCCCCGAGCGGCTACCCCGAGTCGCAGGGTGCGACCGACGAGATCATCGGGCGATGGCTGAAGGGTCGTCGCAACGACATCCTCCTGGCGAGCAAGTGCTTCTTCCCGACCGGTCGGCGCCGCTGGGAGGCGGGCAACTCGCGGATCAACATCATCCGCTCGCTCGATGAGTCGCTCCGCCGGCTGGGCACCGACCATCTCGACATCTTCCAGGTGCACTCATGGGATCCGGGCACGCCGATCGACGAGACGCTGCAGGCTCTCGACGACGTGGTGCGGCAGGGCAAGGTGCGCTACGTCGGCTGCTCGAACGTGCTCGCGTACCAACTCGCTCGTTCGATCGGCCGCGCCGAGGTGCTCGGCACGGTGCGGTTCGAGAGCGTGCAGCCCCGATACAACATGCTGTTCCGCGAGTTCGAGCGCGAGATGTTCCCGCTGTGTGCCGAGGAGTCGATCGCGGTGATCCCCTACAACCCGCTCGCCGGAGGGTTCCTGTCAGGCAAGCACGCCCCCGGCAGCGACACCACCGGCACACGATTCGAGAGTGGAGATCAGGGTGAGCGTTACAAGGAGCGCTACTGGCACGACCGGGCGTTCGAGACCGTCGAGCAGGCGAGCGCACTGGCAGCCGAAGCGGGGGTCTCGATGGCCACGTTGGCGTTGCAATGGGTGCTCGCCAACCCCGTGATCACGAGCCCGATCGTCGGAGCGTCGCGCCCTGAGCAGTTGGCGGATGCGCTCGCAGCCGAGCGCGCGCCCATCGACCCCCAGCTGAAGGTGCGCCTCGACGAGCTGACTCACACCTACCGATACGGGGACGCCCCGCGCTGATCGGAGGCATCACGAGCCGCCGTACCTCGTACCCGGCCGCGCCGGTCGTGCCGACCCGCTGAAGCGAAGGTCTCCGACGCCCGATCTCTGACCCGCAAACCTCTGCCCCGGAGACCTCCGGCCCGGAGACGCAGTGATCTCCAACCCGGTGATCTCCAACCCGGGGACCTCCACCCCGGAGACCTCTGACCCAGAAGGTCAGACCTCTGCGGAACGATCACCGAGCTCGACCAACCGGCCGCTGAGCTCGGCGAGCTCCGATTCGACCGAGCGAAGGCGGTCGTCCCGCTCCGCCAGCGACTGCTCGAGCCGGCGCACTCTCTCGTCCCGGCCGGCCAACGACGACTGGATCGAGCGTCGGTCGGCTTCGCTGGACGACAGCGATGTCTCGAGGTCGCGAAGACGTTCGTCGCTGCCCTGGAGGAGTGCCTGCAACTCGGCAGCGTTGGCCTTCGCCTGATCGAGCTCCCCGCGGGCCTCGTCGAGTTGGGTGTTCAGCTGCGCTCCGAGATGCTGTCCGGCTTCGGCCCTGCGCAGCAACGACATCCGCTCTTCCTCGAGTCGGCTCGACTCGTCGCGTATCGCGTCCAACTCACTGGCGATCGCGGCGGTCTGCTCGTCCGAGGACGCAACATCAGCCCGCAACGTGCGCACCAGCGCACCGCGGCGACGGTACTCGCGAGCCACCTGGTCGAGACCCTCGAGGTTGCGTTCGCGCTCGGCCTCGAGCTCCTGCACACGCGACCGCGCCTGCTCGAGGGCGGCCTGCAGCGACGCAGCGCGATCCAGCCGAGCGACCAGTCGATCATCGGCACCACCGTCGCGTTCGTCGTCGGTTCGTTCACCGGGTCCATCGTGGTCCCCGGTTCCGCCGGCGTGGTCGGCGTGATCGGCTTCTGCGCCGTCGGCCGCTTCGCCGTGCGCACCATCCTCGGGCGGCGCGTCGAATCCACCATCGTCAGCCCAATCGTGCATCGCCACGCGGCCTCCTCGTCGTCCGTCGTCATCGTGCCATCCCTCGGCGAACCCCGCGGTCAGCAGCGCCGGTTCCGAGTCCACCGCCTCGACTCCATCCGGGATCGGAGCGGCAGGATCGGCCTCAGCAACAGCCTTCACTGGGGCGTCGTCGCCGGGTGGTTGCACCGATGCCGTGATCGTCGGCTCGCCGCGGACGAGCGCCCACCGCCGCGAGGGGCCGCCGCCACCCCCGAGCGACTCGTCACCTTCGCGCGGGGCCTCATCGACCGCGACCTCATCGACCGCGACCTCATCGACCGCGACCACATCGACCGCGACCACATCGACCGCAGCTCCATCGTCTGCGGCACCTTCCGCTTCGGCACCGTCGACCTTGCTCGCGTCATCGATCAGCGCAGCGGACGTTTCGTCGGTACCTGCCAGCGCTGGCACCCCCGCCGCAGACGACTCGGTGGGCGGGGTGGTTGCCACGCCTCGGGCCACCTGGCTCGGCCGGCGCGCCGTCAGCCAGCGGAGCAACAGCACTGCGAGCACGATCAGCAACACGATCAGCAACAGCGTGACGACAATCGTGTTGGCCGCAAACATTCTCGTCTGACCCCCGCTCGTACTGCGCCGGATGCCGCACCCGACGCACATCCGGAAGTTACCGGGTCCGGTCGGGTCGTCGATACTCGGCACCCCGCCGGTGCCGTGAACGCCCGGTAAACACCACCGTCTGACCATTCGCCAACCGTCTACATGTCGGCGGTGACCGTCCAGCTGACGTTCGAGCGGAGTAGGTCGGCGAGGTTGCCCGGGCCCTTCTTGTCCGATGCAGCAGCGAGTTGGGCACCGACCGCGGTGCCGTAATCGGGACGTTCGATCGAACGGAACACGCCGAACGGGGTCGGTGAGTGGTCGTCGTTGCTCAGACGGGCGAGGGCGAACGCAAGGCTCGGATCGTGGCGATGAGCGTCGTGGACGAGGATCGCGTCCTCGCCCACGTCAGCGACATCCACCAACCGCAACTGGCCGTCCGCGCCCATCACCACACCACGTTCGCGATCCGGACCGAAGCGGACGGGCTCACCATGCTTCAGGTCGATCATCATCTGCGGCCGTTGCTCGCGGCCGGTGATGTCATCGAAGGCGCCATCGTTGAACACGTTGCAGTTCTGGAAGATCTCGACGAACGACGCGCCTCGATGATCGTGCGCCGCCCGGAACGTCTCGATCATGTGCTTGCGGTCGAGGTCGTGCGTGCGAGCGACGAAGCTAGCCTCGGCTCCGAGTGCCACCGCCAACGGGTTGAACGGCGGATCGATGCTGCCGAAGGGTGAGCTCTTCGTGACCTTGCCCACCTCGGAGGTCGGCGAGTACTGACCCTTCGTGAGGCCGTAGATCCGGTTGTTGAACAGCAGGATCGTCATGTTCACGTTGCGCCGCAACGCATGGATGAAGTGATTCCCTCCGATCGACAGGGCATCCCCATCGCCGGTGATCACCCACACATCGAGATCGGGACGAGCCACCGCGACACCGGTCGCGATCGCGGGCGCGCGGCCGTGGATGCTGTGGATGCCGTACGCGCTCATGTAGTACGGGAATCGGCTCGAGCATCCGATGCCGCTGACGAACACCGTGTTCTCCGGCGCCACACCGAGGTCGGGCATGAGCGTCTGCACGGCCAGCAAGATGCCGTAGTCGCCACAGCCCGGGCACCAGCGCACTTCCTGATCGCTCGTCCAGTCCTTCTTCGTCGTGAGACGCACCGTTGTGTCGGTCACGAGAGTTCCTCCACGTGAGTCATGGCCTGCTCGATGGCCTCTTCGATCTCGATCGCCGTGAACGGCAGACCCTGCACCTTGCTGATCGACTGGGCGTCGACCAGGTACTCACCGCGCACGATGCGGCACAGCTGACCCAGGTTCAGCTCGGGCACGATCACCCGCCGGAACCGCTTGAGGATCTCGCCCAGATCGCGCGGCAGCGGATTGAGGTGCACGAGATGCACCCACGCGACCTTTCCCCCACGCCGTCGCGTTCGTTGCATCGCGGCGTCGATCGCTGCCCAGGTGGAACCCCACCCGAGGACGCAGACATCGGCGTCGGCGTCGCCGTGCACCTCGAGCGGAGGAAGATCGTTAGCGATACCGGCGATCTTCGCAGCGCGGAGGTGCACCATTTTTTCGTGGTTCGCCGGGGAGTAGTTGATGTTGCCGCTGCCATCTTCCTTCTCGAGGCCGCCCACCCGATGCATCATTCCCGGCGTGCCGGGTATCGCCCACGGGCGGGCGAGGGTCACCGGGTCGCGGAGATACGGCCAGAACTCGGTGGTCCCGTCGTCGAGGGTGTGGTTGTGCTCGGTGGCGAATGCGACCGAGATGTCGGGGAGGTCGGCGGGATCGGGCAGGCGCCACGGCTCGGATCCGTTGGCCAGATATCCGTCGCTGAGCAGGATCACCGGGGTGCGGTACTTGATCGCGATCCGGGCCGCCTCGATCGCGGCGAAGAAGCAGTGAGACGGGCTGTAGCTCGCGATCACCGGCAGCGGCGCTTCGCCGTGGCGGCCAAACATGGCGATGTTGAGATCGGCCGCCTCGGTCTTGGTGGGCAAGCCGGTCGACGGGCCGCCTCGTTGGATGTCGATCAGCAGCATCGGCAGCTCCAGCGACACCGCGAGCGAGGTGGCTTCGCTCTTCAGCGCCACCCCGGGACCCGACGTGGTGGTGATCCCGAGGTGGCCTGAGAACGCAGCACCCACCGCGATCGCGGCAGCCGCGATCTCGTCCTCTGCCTGCACCGTGCGCACGCCGAAGTTCTTGTGCTTGGACAGTTCGTGGAGGATGTCGCTCGCCGGCGTGATCGGGTACGAGCCCAACGTGAGCGGCAGCTTCGCCTGATGGGCCGCCGCGACGAGACCCCAGGCGAGGGCGACGTTGCCGGTGATCGTGGTGTACTCACCAGGCGGCAGGTGGGCAGGGCGCACCTCGTAGCGGTGACCGATCTCTTCGG
>JAYUSX010000056.1:0-5918 GCA_043755475.1 Actinomycetota bacterium | reverse complement strand
CAAGTCGGTGCGACGCAGCCCCCCACGGTGCTTCACGATGGTGATCGTACGCTCGCCGCTCACGGTCAGCCGACCCCCACCTCGGCGATGGCTTCGTCGATCTTCGGCTGATCGATGTCGTGCATCCGGGTGATCCACTCCTCGGTCGTGGCGAGGTCATCGGCCGTCGCCGCCGCCAACGCCTTCTCGAAGTCGGTGACCACGACATCGAAGGCAGCGACGACCGCGTCGACATCGTCCGCGATCACCGAAGGCGGGCCGCTGGCGGCGATGCAGTCGCGCATGTCACTGACCAACTTCAGCGGCGTCGGCAGGAACGACGCCCAGTCGGCCGCCGTCGGGGTCGGGTGTTCCGCGAGGAACGGGTCGAACCCCGGGTCGCTCCCGGGGCACTCCACGTCCATCCTTGCGCCGTACTGTTCGACGGTCTCCGCGCTCGTCGTGGCGGGCTCCGCGGTTGCGTCATCGCCGCACGCAGCCAGCGACGGCATCGCCAACGCTGCCAACGCTGCCAACACGCAACCCCGTGCCGACCGATTCGTGTTCGTCATGTTCATCGCCGCCTCCTCCAGGCTGTCGTCCGGTCCCTGTACCGGTGTCGTCATGATGCGGCACCATCCGTCCCGGGCACATCGGACACGCGCCCCGTTCCTGTCCCGACGAAATTCCCGAGCCACGGTCACCTCGAAGACCGTCCACACGGACTCCGACGCCCGCCGAATCGTGACCTGGAACTCGGACATGCCCGCCACTGCTTCGACACCAGTGGAACCCAGGGGCGCTAACCAGGTGCGCAGGGAGAGAGACGGGCCGGCGGCGCTGACCCGCATCCGAACCGCCCACGGGTCTACGTTTCGACACCATGGCGTCGCATCCGAAGCACATCAACCACGAGCTCAGCCCGATGTCCTGTCCGGTCGACCTCGCCGAGGTCGACCTGTTCGGCGAGGGTGCGCAGGAGCACTGGTACGAGGCCTACGAGATCCTGCACCGTGATGCCCCCGTGCTGCGCATCGTCGATGGGGGTTTCGCCCCCGGCACCGATGCGTTCGTGCTCACGAAGCACGCAGACCTCACCACGGTGGTGAAGGACCCTGAGCGCTTCCCGGCCCTCGGCCAGGCGCGCGTCGGCGGCTATGCCGGCGAGGGCTTGTCGGCGGAGGAGGCGTACGCGAAGTACCGGAGCCTGATGCAGGCCTCGATGGTGTCGCTGCGCCCGACCCAGGAGCTGTACATCCGACATCGCAAGGAGCTGACCGACCCGTGGGTCGGAACCGGGGCGATCCGCCACCGCGACATGATCGCCAGACACGCCAACGATCTCCTCGATGAATGGATCGCCGACGGCGAGGTCGAGTTCATCAGCCGCTTCGCTCGCCCACTGCCCCAGCGCGTGATGGCCACCATCCTCGGGTTCCCGCTCGACGACATCCCCCAGCTCGCCGAATGGGGCGATGCCGTCGTCACGCCATTCGTGCACGGCAGCGGTCTCAAGCACGAGATGACCCCGCAACAGACCAGCAACATGCTGGCCCGCCTCGCCGGCTTCCAGGACTACATCTACGAACACGTGCGCGCCAAGCGCCGCGAGCCCCACGACGACATGGTGAGCTTCCTGTGCGACGTGCACTACGAAGCGCTCGACCGCAAGCTCACCGACCTCGAGATCGCCGGCATCGTCCACGCGATGATCCTGGGCGGGCTCGAGACCACCCAGTACGCGCTCGAGGAACAGGCTCAACTGTTGTGCGAGCTCCCTGGGATGTTCGAGCGCCTGCGCCATGATCGAGCCAAGGTCCGCGCCTTCACGGAGGAGGCGATGCGGATGCGCTCCCCCACCCACGGGTTGTCGACTCGGGTCACGTCACGCGACGAGGTGTTCCAGGGCGTCGCCGTCCCGAAGGGTTCCTTGCTGCACCTGCGATTCGGCGCGGCCAACGTGGACGAGGACGAGTTCGCGTGCCCGTTCGATCTCGACCTCGAACGCGAGGGGGTCACCCGCCACGTGGCGTTCTCCACCGGTCCGAGGGTCTGCCCCGGCGCCAACCTGTCGCGCGTGGAGCAACAGATCGCGTGGGGTGTGCTGCTCGACCGGATCGAGTCGATCGAGTACGGCGAGGGCAACGACTGGATGCATCAGCCAGGGATCATGCTCGGCACGTTGAAGCTGAACCTCCGGTTCAGCGCAGCCCAGGCACCGCTGTCGTTGGGGACGGGCCGAACGCCGAGCACTTCCTGATCGGTTCGTGATCGGTTCGTCGTCGCGGTCAGCTCGGGCTCTCGATCGGGCCGGTCGAACGTAGCACTGCCAGACTCGTGCACATGAGCACACGTCTGACGGGAACCGGTATCTGGAGTGGCATGTTGCGGTACGGCGACCTCGAACAGGTCGGCCCCGCAGCGACCGAACTGGAGGCGCTCGGTTACTCGGCGTTGTGGATCCCCGACGTCGGCGGCGATCTGTTCGGTCCGCTCGCCACCCTGCTCGGAGCGACGACCACGGCGACCGTCGCCACCGGCATCTTGAACGTCTGGATGCACACGCCCGACGAGGCCGCAGCTCAGCATGCCCGACTGACCGCCGAACACGGGCCGCGGTACCTGTGCGGCATCGGCATCAGCCATCGCCCGTTCATCGACCATGTCAACCCTCCCGGCACTTACACCAAGCCGATCGAGACGATGGCGACCTACCTCGACGGACTCGACGCCGCTGCCACACCGCTCGCCGTCGACGATCGGGTGATCGCCGCGCTCGGCCCGAAGATGTTGGAGCTCGCCCGCACACGCACGGCCGGCACACACCCGTACCTGGTGACTCCGGAGTTGACGGCGAAGGCCCGGGCCGGCATCGGCCCGGACGGCTTGGTTGCGAGCGAACAGGGGGTCGTGCTCGAAAGCGATCCCACCACGGCGCGCGAGATCGCCCGCCTGCACCTGGCGACGTACCTCGGACTGCCGAACTACTCGAACAACTGGAAGCGTCAGGGCTTCACCGACGACGACATCGCCAACGGCGGCAGCGACCGCCTCGTCGATGCGCTCGTGGTGTGGGGCGACGACGACGCCATCGCTGCCCGCGTCCAAGCGCATCGCGATGCGGGTGCTGATCACGTGTGCATCCAGGTGCTCACCAGCGACCCCCGATCGCTGCCCGTCGACGAGTGGCGGGCACTGGCGCCGGCGCTCACCTGATCTCGTGCCCATGTGTCCGTGCCCATGTGACCGTGCCCATGTGACCGTGCCACTGTGACCGTGCCGCTGTGACCGTGCCGCTGCGACCGTGCCGCTGCGACCGTGCCTCGGAGGTCGTAGCCTCGCCTCGTGCGATCACCCGGCCTCCGTTTCCTCGCCGGGGTGATGCTCGTGTTCACCGCGTCGTGTTCGACCGAGCGCGAGATCGTGGTCGAGTTCAACGAGGACGAGGTCGCTGCGGCCCTCGACGTGTCGGGCCTCGTCTTCGAGACGCCCGGTGAACGCGACGAGGCGATCGCCACGTTCCGCACCATCTGCGTGAACACCCCCGACAACTCCATCAACGAGTTCTCGGTGTACGACATGCTGGTCAACCCTGACGATTACCCGGCCGGGTTCGTCGAGACGGCCGAACTCGGGTGTCCGACGAAGTTCGCCATCGCACGCAAGAAGCTCGCCACCGGCGACTGCTTCGGCGGCGTCGTCTCGGAGTGCGACGACTGATCGCCGCTTCTCTCGGTACTCGGTCGCCACTCGGTCGACCCCGCAGAGCCTCGGCTACGGTCGCCCCATGATCACCGATCTGACCCGCACCTTCTCGGTCGACGACGCCACCCTCGCCTGGGACCTCTGGGGCTCGAGCGACGGCGCCCCGTTGGTCCTGTGCCATGGCTTCTCCGGCTCGTCACACGACTTCGCTCTGCTGGTCGACACGCTCGCTGCGACGCGGCAGGTCGTGTCGGTCGACCATCGCGGGCATGGTCGATCACAGAAGCTCGGATCGACGGAGCGCTACTCGATCGATCGACTGACCGCCGATCTGATCGCTCTGTTGGAGGCCGAGGTTCGAGCGCCCGTCGATCTGCTGGGGCACTCGATGGGCGGCGCGATGAGTCTGCGGGTCACCCTCGCACGGCCCGACCTGGTGCGTTCGCTGATCCTGATGGACACGAGCGCCTGGTCGTTCGTGCCGCCCGACGCGGGGATCGCGGCAATGATGGCCGGCTTCATCGACAGCTTCGATCCCGCCGGCGGCCTGCCCGATCTGAGTGTGTGGAACGGCCCGGAGGAGTCCCTGATCACCGCGGCGACCTCCGCCGAGTGGCAGTCGATCAAGGCGCAGATGGCCGCAGCATTCGATCCGTTCGCCCTCAAGGGCCTGGGGCGAGAGCTGTTCCAACCCGGCACGTTGTCGGTTCGCGATCGTCTCGCCGAGATCTCGTGTCCGGTCACCGTGATCGTCGGCGAGCACGACCACCCCTTCGTCGATCAGGCGGCGGCGTTGGCCGACGAGGTCGCCGACGGGGCGCTCACCGTGATCGAGGGCGCCTACCACTCCCCCCAGCTCACCCACCCGGACGAGTGGGCCGCTGCCGTCGCGGCCCATCTGGCCCGCGCCTCCCGCTGAGCTCACCATGAGCCTCACATCATGAGGGCCAACATCATGAGGGCGGTGCTCGCCGTCGATCTGGGCACGACGGGCATCAAGGTCGCCGTCGTCGATGCCGACGGACGGATTCGCAGCATGGCCGGCGAGGTGATCCCACTGTTGTTCGTCGACGACGGCGGCGTGGAACAGGACCCGCAGCAGTGGTGGCAGGCGTTGGGTCGGTGTGCTCGCCGCGCGGTCCACGAGTCGTCGATCGCATCGTCGGACGTCGACGTGGTCGCGATCACCAGCCAGTACAGCTCGACGACGCCCGTCGCCGCTTCGGGCCTCCCTCTGGGAAACACGATCATGTGGATGGACGGTCGGGGGCCGCGGCACCGCAGCACGTACGTGCGCGACGCCGCCAGGTGGCTGGACATGCACGGGCTGATGCCGTCGACCCACGACCCAGTCGGTCACGTCGATCTCATCCGCGCCATACGGCCCGAGGTGTACGACGCCGCGCACGCCTTCGTCGAGCCGATGGACCACCTGGCCGCCCGCCTCACCGGTCGGGTCACGGCCACACAGAACACGATGTTCCCGATGCTGGCCTGCGACAACCGCACCTGGGGAGCCGTCGACTACAGCGACGAGCTGCTCGCGATGTCAGGGCTCGGCCGCGACAAGCTGGCGACGCTGGTGCCGCTGGGCGAGCCACGGGGCCCGATCATCTCGGCGGCGGCAGCTCACCTCGGCGTGTCCCCGACGGCAACCGTGGCCAGCGCGACGATCGACAGCGTCACGTCTGCGGTGGGCACGGGTGCGGTCACCTCCGACCGGTGCGGCCTGATCATCGGCACCACGACGGTGATGGCCACACACCTGCCGTCGAAGCGTTACGACATCGCCCATGGCCTCACGTCGGCGCCCAGCCCGCTCCCCGCATCGTGGCTGCTCGTCGCCGAGAACGGCCTCGGCGGCAAGGCGTTCGATGTGTTCGTGAACAACCTGGTGTTCGCCGACGACGGTCTGGGGCGGCCGGCCGACGGCAGTTCCTACACGTCCGTGCTGTCGGCAGCCGCCGGCGTGCCGTGCGGGTCGAACGGTGTGATGTTCCTTCCCTGGTTGATCGGCTCGATGGCCCCGGCACACGATCGACATCAGCGCGGTGGATTCGTCGGCATCGGGCTGTCCACCACGCGGGCCGACATGGCTCGGGCCGTGCTCGAGGGCGTCGCGATGAACGCCGCATGGCTCCTGCCCTCGTTCAGCGCGCTGGCCGGGTGCGACTACCCCGAGGTGACCCTCGGCGGAGGCGGCGCCCGCAGTCCGCTGTGGGGCCAGATCCTCG
>JAYUSX010000055.1:0-2357 GCA_043755475.1 Actinomycetota bacterium | reverse complement strand
TCGGTCGCTTCGATCGAGATCGAACCGCTCGGTGCGGGTGTCGGGGTGATGGGCGAACTCGCCCGCATCCGGCTGTCCTACTCGGGTGACCGGGGCGCGGCTCCCGCCAGCGTGATCGTGAAGTCACCGTCGCCGTTCGAGGAGAACCGGGCCCAGGGCGTGGGCCTCGGCATGTACGAAGCCGAGATCCGGTTCATGAAAGAGCTCGACGCACACACCAGCGTGCGCACGCCGCGGGTGTTCCTGGCCGACATCGTGAGCGGCACGGCAGAGTTCGTCGTCGTGATGGAAGATCTGGGCCACCTCGTGATGGGCGATCAGGTGGAGGGTGTGAGCGTGGCCATGGCCCGCGATGCGGTGGCCACGATGGCCGACCTGCACGCCGGGTGGTGGGGCAAGGTGCAGACGCCCGAGATGGAGTGGGTGCCGAGTGTGGTGCATGCGCGCATCGAGGGTCTGTCGCAGATGTGGCCCGCGCTCTGGATGGGCTTCAACGCCAAGTTCGCCGACTCCCTGCCCGAAGGCGGAGCGGAAGCGGGCGAGCTGATCTCGGTGCACTACTGGGCCGTGATGAACAGGATCGCCCAGTGGCCGTGGACGTTGCTGCACCAGGACTATCGCGTCGACAACCTGTTCTTCGACTCCGACAACCGCGACGAGCCGGTGGTCGTGATCGACTGGCAGGGCATCGGTCGCGGGCCAGGCATCTACGACCTGTGCTACTTCCTCGGTGGATCGCTCACGATCGAGGACCGTCGCGCCAACGAGCGCGAGCTGGTCGAGCTGTACCACTCGCGTCTGGTGCAGCGCGGCATCGTCGACTACCCGCTCGAGACGCTGTGGCACGACTACCGGTTCGGCCACCTCACCAGCTGTTCGACGGCCGTCCTCGTTGGGGCGACCTTCGATCTCGCCAACGAGCGCGGGTTGGCGCTCGTGGACACGCTGGCGTCGCGCCACTTCCAGGCCGTGGTCGACAACCGCTCCACCGACCTGCTGAGCGAGCTCGACGGCTGAGCGAGCTCGACCGCTGAGCCCGGTCGTTCAGTGGAGCGACACCGGGGTGGCGTTGCCGGCGAAGGGCTTGTTGACCAGATCGAAGAAGTCGTTGCCCTTGTCGTCGACCACGACGAACGCAGGGAAGTCGTGCACTTCGATCTTCCAGACGGCCTCCATGCCCAGTTCCGGATACTCGAGCACCTCTACCTTGGTAATGCAGTCCTGGGCAAGCCGCGCCGCAGGGCCGCCGATCGAGCCGAGGTAGAAGCCGCCATGCATTTTGCATGCGTCGGTCACCTGGCGTGAGCGATTGCCTTTCGCGAGCATCACGAAGCTGCCACCTGCAGCCTGGAACTCCTCGACGTAGCTGTCCATGCGACCCGCCGTCGTGGGACCGAACGAACCGCTGGCCATGCCGTCGGGGGTCTTGGCGGGACCCGCGTAATAGACGCAGTGGTCCTTCATGTACTGAGGCAGGCCCTGCCCGGCGTCGAGACGCTCCTTCAACTTGGCGTGGGCGATGTCGCGGGCAACCACCATCGGCCCGGTGAGCATCACCCTGGTCTTCACCGGCAACGTGCTCAACGTGGCGCGGATCTCCGCCATCGGACGGGTGAGGTCGATCTGCACGACATCGCCGGCCTCGGCGAGATGCTGAACCTCGATGTCGGGCATGAAGCGGGCCGGGTCGGTCTCGAGCTGTTCGAGGAAGACGCCTTCGCGGGTGATCTTGCCGAGAGCCTGGCGGTCGGCCGAGCAGCTGACCGCCATCGCCACCGGGCAGCTGGCACCGTGGCGGGGCAGGCGGATGATGCGCACGTCGTGGCAGAAGTACTTCCCCCCGAACTGGGCGCCGATGCCGGTCTGCTGCGCCAGCTCGAGCACCTTGCGCTCCAGGTCGAGATCACGGAACCCGTGTCCGAGCGCCGAACCGTCGGTGGGCAGCGAGTCGAGGTATCGAGTGCTCGCCAGCTTGGCGGTCTCGACGGCGAACTCGGCCGATGTGCCACCGATCACGACGGCCAGGTGATACGGCGGGCATGCCGAGGTGCCGAGCGTCTTCATCTTCTCGAACAGCCATGGCAGGAGCGTCTTTTCGTTGAGGAGCGCCTTGGTCTCCTGGAACAGGTAGCTCTTGTTCGCGCTCCCCCCGCCCTTGGCCATGAACATGAACTTGTAGGCCTCACCGTCGATCGCGCTGATCTTGATCTCGGCGGGCAAGTTGGTTCCGGTGTTCTTCTCGTCGTACATGTTCAGCGGGGCCATCTGGCTGTAGCGCAGGTTCGAGGTGAGGTACGTGTTCTGCACACCGAGAGCGATCGCCGCCTCGTCGCCGCCCCCCGTGTGCACGTACTGGC
>JAYUSX010000054.1:0-5937 GCA_043755475.1 Actinomycetota bacterium | reverse complement strand
ATGCTGCGGGTCCGGCTCACGGGTCGGTTGTTAACCGGTGAGATCGAGGAGGCGGTCGAAGCCGATGATCCGACCGACGGCGACGCCAGCCGCCTCCTTCACCTCGCGAGCGAGCTCCTGGCTGCCGGTGACCGTGGTGTCAGGCGCGGGCGACACGTAGGCGATCAGGCCGAGCTCCTCGGCCGACAATCGGCTGCGCAACAGGTGAAACGGGTCGCTCACGATCAGCACGGTCCGCTTGCCGAGCGGGGCGAGCAACTGGGCCACGCCCGTCAGCGATTCGTACGACGATCGCCCCGCGGTCTCCCGCAAAATCGCAGCGTCGGGCACGCCGAGGCCCACCAGGTACTCGGCCGAGGCATCGGCCTCGGTGAAGCGGTCGCCGGGCTGTTTGCCGCCCGTGACCACGATCGTGTCGGCGTACCCGGCCGACCACAGCTCGACGACATGATCGAGGCGGGCCTGCAGTTGGGGTGATGGGCGACCGTCGTACTGAGCGGCGCCCATCACAACGATCGCATCGACCGCGCGCGCCTCGTCGGTGCGGCCGGTCGACCACACCTGGTACAGCGAGATCCCGAAGTACCCCACCGTGGCCAGCACGATCGCGAGCAGCGACAGGAACACCCGCTTCGGCCAGCGGCGAGGCTGCACGATCCGCACGCCTCCCACCGGCGTGGGATCGACGACGGGCCCATCGAGGGCCTTGGTCGCGGACCACAGGTCGTCGCTCACGCGACCTGCACACCACCAGGAAGCGCTCGCAGTCGGCGCAGCACCTCGTCGCGACCGAGCAACTCCATCGCCTCGTACAGCGGCGGGCCGACCGTGCGACCGGTGATGGCCACGCGGATCGGTGCCTGTGCCTTGCCTGACTTCAGACCGTGCGACTCGGCGATGCTCTCGAACGCAGCCTTCATCGCCTCAGCCGTCCAGTCGCACACCTCGAACGCCGTGATCGTCTCGGCCACGAGAGCGCCGGCATCCTCGACCGCCCATGCCTTCGACAGGTCCTTCTCGTCGAACTGCGGATGTGGCAAGAACATGAAATCGACCACGCCTGGTGCCTCGGCGAGCGTGGTGGCGCGCTGTTGGACGAACGGCGCCATCGCCGCGAACTGGTCGGCGTCCCACACCGAGTCGGGGTGCGACTCGCGCCACTGCGCACACCACGGCTCCGCTGCCTCGACGAACTCCTCGACCGACAGTGCCCTGATGTAGGTGCCGTTGAACGCCGCGAGCTTCTTCAGATCGAAGAACGCCGGCGACTTCGCGACGTCCTCGAGCGCGAACGCGTCCTGCATCGCCGACCAAGGCTGAATCTCCTCGTCGCCGGGCGACCAGCCGAGCGTCATCAGATAGTTCACCATTGCGTCGGCCAGGTAGCCCTCGTCGCGGTAGCTCTCGAGCGCCACCTTGTCGCGACGCTTGGAGATCTTCTTGCGCTGCTCGTTCACCAGCAGCGGCACGTGGGCCCACACGGGCGGCTCATGGCCGAGCGCGCGCCAGAGCATCTGCTGCTTCGGCGTGTTCGGCAGGTGCTCCTCGGCTCGGATGACATGGCTGATCCGCATCGTCACGTCGTCGACCACGTTGGCCAGCAGGAACATCGGCGATCCGTTGCCACGCAGCAACACGAAGTCCTCGATCGTGGCGTTGTCGAACGTGACCTCGCCGCGCACGAGGTCGGACACGACGGTCGATCCCTCGGGCACGCGGAAGCGCAGCACTCGGCCGGCGGCGGGACCCAGGCCGAGATCTCGCGACCAACCCGCGTAACCCGTGACGCCTTCCGCCTTGGCCCGCTCCTGGATCTGATCGGCTGTCATGTCGCAGTAGTAGGCGGCGCCGCTGTCGAACAGCCGCTGAGCCTCGGCCACGTGATGCGACGCGTACTCACTCTGGAAGTAGGGGCCCTCGAACGTGGGATCGTCGGCATGGATGCCGATCCATGCCAACGCGTCGATGATGCCCTGGTTCCACTCGGGTCGGTTGCGTTCGGCATCGGTGTCTTCGATGCGCAGCACGAACGTGCCGCCGAGACGCTTGGCGAGAGCCCAGTTGTAGAGGGCAGTGCGGGCGCCACCCACGTGGAAGTAGCCCGTGGGCGACGGCGCGATGCGGAATCGCGGGGTGGTGCGAGGGGCGTCCATGGCTCGAACCACGCTATCCGCCCTCCCGCAGCGACACCCGGCGCGCCGAGGCGACGGAACCGGTCAGTGGGCGCGAACCGTCGTGAGCACCAGGTTGCGCAGCTGCCTGAGCGCGACCGAGAGCGTCGTGACGTCGTAGCTCTCGGCCCGGCGGATCTCGGTCAGCATCGTCGTCGCCCGACCGAGCACCCGCTCGTTGGCCACCTTCCAGGATTCGACGCCGCCGACGCCGACCGCATCTTCGGTCAACTCCGCGAGCACCGACAACAGGTCGTCGCGCAGCGCCGAGCGAGCCTGCGTCTGCCACCGGTCGCTGCGGGGAAGCGCACCGACGGCGTCCCACAACCACCCGGCGTCGATCGCCTCGAACATCTGCCAGTAGGCCTTCGCGACCTTCGACACGTCGGACCCCGCGCGCTGCGCCATCTCGATCACATCGAACGCCGTGTGCGCCCGTGGCCACATCGCTGACCGCTGCGCGAGTTCCTCCGGCACGCCCGACGCGAGCCGGCTGGCCTCGAGGGCGAAGGTGAGATCGCGCACGCGACCGCTGAGCACCTCGTCCTGGGCGGTCGCGATCCGCTCCATCGGCGCCTTGAACTGCTGCACCACCTCGGCGATCGCGACCGGCGGCCGACGGTGACGCAGGATCCAGCTCACGCCCCGTTCCAACATCCGCCGCGCTTCGAGGAAGAGCTCCACCTGCACGTCGAGGCGCACGTCGGCGCCGAGCTCTTCGATCTGATCCCACCACCGCGCCACGTCGAACACGTCACGGGCAGCGATCCAGGCTCGGGTGATGTCGACCACGCCGACACCGGAGTCCTCGGTCACGCGGTGGTCGAAGCTGATGCCGGAGATGTTCGACATCTGATTGCCGATCTGGGTCGCGATGATCTCGCGCCGCAGCCGGTGTCGGTCGATCTGCTCGGCGAACCGCGTGCGCAACGGTGCCGGGAAGTAGCGAACCAACTCGGGTTCGAGATAGGGATCGTCGGGCAGCGAGGTCTGCACCATCATCTCGATGTTGGTGGTCTTCGTGTACGCGAGGAGCACGGCGAACTCGGGGGTCGTGAGCCCGCCGCCGGCTGCCTGTCGCTCGGCGATCTGCTTGTCGGTCGGCAAGAACTCGAGCGATCGATTGATCCACCCTTCGGCTTCGAGCGTGTTCAGGTAGCGGGCATGCACGTTCACCATCGGCAGCGCCTGCCGACGGGCGATCGCCAGCACGAGCGTCTGAGCCCGGTTGTCGTCGAGCACCTGGTCGCCCACCTCGTCGGTCATCGACGCGAGCAGTTCATCACGCTCGGCGATCGTCATGCCGGTGGAAGCCATCACGTCCGAGAGCAGGATCTTGATGTTCACCTCGTGGTCGCTGCAGTCGACACCGGCCGAGTTGTCGATCGCGTCGGTGTTGACGAGGCCGCCATTCAGGGCGTACTCGATCCGACCGCGTTGGGTGAGGCCGAGGTTGCCGCCTTCGCCCACCATCTTGCAGCGCAGCTCGTTGCCATTCACGCGGATGGCGTCGTTGGCCCGATCGCCCACCTCGGCATGGCTCTCGGTGCTGGCCTTCACGTAGGTGCCGATCCCGCCGTTCCACAGGACGTCCACCGGCGCTTTCAGGATGACCGACAACAGCTCGAGCGGGGTGAACGTCGACCGGTCGGTCGCCAGCACGCGCTGCATCTCCGGCGAGAGATCGATGTGCTTTGCCGTGCGGGCGAACACGCCACCACCCGCCGAGATCAGCTCCTTGTCGTAGTCCTCCCAGCTGCTGCGCGGCAGGGCGAACAGCCGAGCTCGCTCGGAGTACGACTCGACCAGATCGGGATCGGGATCGAGGAAGATGTGCCGATGATCGAAGGCGGCCACGAGCTTCAGGTGCGACGAGCGCAACAACCCGTTGCCGAAGACGTCGCCGCTCATGTCGCCGATGCCGGCGACGACGAGCGGATCGGTGTCGGCGTTCTTGCCGATGGCACGCGCATGGCGACGCACGCTCTCCCACGCGCCGCGAGCGGTGATGCCCATCGCCTTGTGGTCGTAGCCGGCGCTGCCACCGCTGGCAAACGCATCACCGAGCCAGAAGCCGTACGAGGAGGAGATGGCGTTGGCGATGTCGCTGAAGGTGGCGGTGCCCTTGTCGGCAGCCACCACCAGGTACGGATCGTCGCCGTCGTACCGCACGGTTCGCGGCGGGGGCACGATCGTGCCGCCGACGATGTTGTCGGTGAGGTCGAGCAGGCCGCTCACGAACGCCTGGTAGCACGCAACGCCTTCGGCACGGAACTCCTCCGGGGTCGACGTCGGACGCTTCGGGAAGAACCCGCCTTTCGCACCCGTGGGCACGATCACGGCGTTTTTCACCATCTGCGCCTTGACCAAGCCGAGCACCTCGGTGCGGAAGTCCTCCCGCCGATCGCTCCAACGCAGCCCGCCCCGGGCGATGGGCCCGCCACGCAGGTGCACGCCCTCCACCCGAGGAGAACAGACCCAGATCTCGTACATCGGGCGAGGCAGCGGAAGGTCGGGCACCTTGGCAGGATCGAGCTTGAACGCCATCACGTCGCGGTTGCTGCCAGGCAGGTCACCTTCTCGGTAGACGTTGGTTCGCAAGGTGGCATCCACGAGCATCAGCAACGCACGCAGCGTGCGGTCGTCGTCGAGGCTCGGCACCGCTTCGAGCATCTCGTCGAGTCGGCCACGGAGCTCGGCGTCGCCATCGGCAGGTCGGTCGAGATCGGGATCGAAACGATGTTCGAACAACTCGACGATCGACCTCGTGATCGCGCCATGGCGGACGACGGTCGCCTCGATGTACTGCTGGCTGAACGGGAACCCGATCTGCCTGAGGTAGCGCGCATACGCCCGCACCACCTCCACCTGGCGTGCGGTCAGACCTGCGCCGAGCACGAGCCGGTTGAACCCGTCCGCCTCGATCGTGCCTCGAAACGACGCCTCGAACGCGCGGCACAGCTCGGAAGCGAGCTGCGTGTCGGAGAGGTCGACGCCGGCCGCGACCTTCACACCGACATCGTGGAGATGCACCTGCGTGTGGTCATCGAGGTGGAACGCGAAGGCGCGCTCGTCCTGGGCGCGCATCCCCAGGTGATCGAGGATCGGCAGGAGATCGGCGAGTGGAATCGGTGAGCCGTTTCGGTACACCCGGAATCGCCACTCGTCGGATGCGGCCTCGGCGAACCTCATCACCGCGGTCACGACATCGCCTCCGCTGTCGGCCAGAGCGGCGATGCGGGGCAGGTCGAGCGCAGCGGTCGGTGGGTAGTTCAGTTCGTCGTATCCGGCCGGCAACACGGGCGCGAGGCGGTCGAGCACGCCCGCCAGCGGACCGAGTTGCTCGCGCGTCGCCGCCAGCCAGTCGTCGGCGGCCTGACCGATCGCGATGGTGAGTGCCATGTGGTCATCCCTCCTTCCGATCGATGCGACGCCGTTGTCGCATGTCAAGGAACCACCAGTGTTGCATCTCCTGACCAGGTGGACCGCGCCTCGCCCACCTCGGCCTGACGCGTTCAGGTCGCGGACGCCTGCGCTCCTCGCAGGCGAACGCGACCGGAACGAAGGGTGACGAACGCCCCTGACCGCAGACGACGGCGAGGGATAGCGTGACCGCCATGAGCCGCCATGCTGTTCTCCGTCGGGGCGAGGCCCATCCCGGGCACCGCGAGGTGGCCGGGGGACTGGCTCGAGCCGGAGTGTTCGGGATGAGCGACGGTCTCACCAGCAACGTCTTGCTGGTGATCGGTTTCGCCGGCAGCGGACT
>JAYUSX010000053.1:0-5945 GCA_043755475.1 Actinomycetota bacterium | reverse complement strand
CGGCGCGCGACGCGAGGAAGATGGCCACACCGGCGATGTCTTCGGGCGTGCCGACGCGACCTCTCGGGTTGCGGGTGCCGACCACGCTCCAGTCGGTGCCGTCGACGTCGCCGCCGGTACCCACACCCGTGCTCAGCATCCACGTCGGAAACGGCCCGGGAGCGATCGCATTCACGATGATGTGGCGCTTCACGAGCTTCGCGGCCATCTGCCGGGTGAGCGCGTGCACGGCCGCCTTCGACGGGCCGTACGAGTGGGTGTCGAACACCGGCGTGCGAATCCCGTCGATCGAACCAATGTTGATCACACGCGAGGGATCGTCTGCGGTGGCCTTCGCCTCGAGCAGCGGGAGCAGGCGCTGGGTCAGGAAGAACACACCCTTGACGTTGGTGTCGAACACCTTGTCCCAGCCTGCTTCGGGGAACTCGTCGAGTGGTGCACCCCACGAGACCCCGGCATTGTTCACGAGGATGTCGAGGTGTTGCTCACGCTCGCGCAGCTGGGCCGTGAGGGTGTCGATGCCGGCCAGATCGGCAAGGTTCGCGGGCACCGAGATGCACTCGCCCTTGTAGGTATCGGAGAGCCGCGCTGCCGTGGCGTCACAGACATCGGCCTTGCGCGAGCTGATGTAGACCTTCGCCCCGTTCGCGAGGTAGCCGGCGGCAATCATCTCACCGATCCCGCGAGATCCGCCGGTGACGAGCGCGACCTTGCCCCGAATGGAAAACAGCGTCTGGATGTCCATGGGCTGCGACCGTAGTTCGCCGTTCCGCTCCACCCAGCGCCGATGATCGACGACCCCGCCCGGGCTGTGCCGGAGTCGGGCGTCAGGTCGCGAGGTGGATGACGTCTTGGACGAGCAACACGCCCAAAAGACCGATCACACACATGGCGACACCGGTGAAGTGCCAGCGCCAACGATGTTCGACAGCATGGAAGCGCCGGATCGAGAAGACATCGCACACGATGGCGAGCACGCCGATCACGATGCCGAGCACAGGTCCGACCCCCGTGGCGAATCCGACGGCCGGCAGGACGAACGGGAACACGATGTAGGTGAGCAGGCACCTCGTGGCCGAGATGAGCATCGACTTCTGGAACGCGCTGTAGGCCTGCGCGCTCGTGACGCCCTCCGGACGCTCGCGAATCCTGAGGACCGTGCGAGCGATGTGGTCGGCCTTCGAGCGCTTCGCAGCTCCGCCGTGCATGACCGGGCAGCCGCCCGTCGTACCCCCGGGCTGCTTCGCCTGGGCCGTGTGGTCGATCGGACAGCGCGAGGCGCCGACGTCGATGACCGGTGCGGACTGCGTCTCCATTGCGTCGCACTCTAGGAGTTCTGCGACCATGCGTCACAGCTCTCGGGTGTGAATCCGGTGAATCCGAGGTGCGGTCGCAGCGACTGACCCCGGACGGCCGCCGGACGATCGATGTCAGCAGTACTTGCGCACCGTGGGATACGGGTTCACGGCAGCGCCGCCGCCAGGGTGGATCTCGAAGTGCAAGTGGTTGACCTGGGCGTTCCCCGTGGACCCCACGTACCCGATCACCTCGCCCGCGCTCACCCCTCGCGACCCTCCCTCCCATGCCGACAGGTGGGCGTAGTAGTACTTGGCGCCGTCGACCCCGGTGAGCCACACGGCGTTGCCGCCGAGCCGGTTGGTGGACATCGTCACCGATCCAGCGACGACCGCGACCAACGGGGTACCGCCGGGACTCATCATGTCGACGCCCTGGTGCTTGCGACCGCCGGACCGAGGCGCCCCCCAGGTGTCGCCGAAGGCTCGAGGACCCGCGACCGGACACGTCCAGTCGGCGCTCGACATGACCAGAGCGGGCGCAGGACTGGGCGCCGGCTGAGGGGCGGGGGCAGGGGCAGGGGCAGGGGCAGGCTTGGGCGTTGCGGACGGAGACGCGAACGGAGAAGCGGCGGGAGCCGGCGGAGCAGCCGCCGGAGCAGCCGCCGGCGGAGCGGCCGCGGGTGCACCGCTGCCACGCGCCTGCTGTGCGGGAGCCGCTGCTGCCTGTTGTGCGGCCTGGTCGGCTGCAGCCTGACGGGCAGCCTTGGCCTCCGCCTGCTCCCGCGCTGCTCGCTGGGCCGCGAGCTGAGCTTCGTAGGCCCGACGAACCTCTTCGTCCTTGAGCTCGACGTACAGCACCTCCAGGTCGGCCAGCTGATCGTCCAGCTCGGTCTGGGTCGCGGCCAGGACCGCCAGCACGTTGTCGTTCTCGGCTTGCAGGGTCTGCAACCTGGCGCGATCGGCGGCGAGCGAGTCGCGCGCTTGGTCGACGGCGTCGAGGTCGGTGGCACCGACGTTCAGGGCCACATCGCGCAGCACCCCGGCCTGCAGGACATCGCCGGGATCGTCGACGAAGAACAGCTGCGAACCTGATCCCGATCCGGTGAATCGACTGATCGCGATCCGTTCGAGCTGGGCCTGCATCGCCGAGAACGCGGCCTCGCTCTCGCCCACGAGTGCCGTGGCGTCGGCGATCTCGATGACGAGGTCTTCGGCCCGCTGTTCGGTCTCGGTCCAGCGCTGCGCCGTCTCGTCGGCCTTGGCCTCCAGCCGGAGGATCTCGGCTGCCACCTGGTCGGACGTGATGCCTGCAGCTGCCTCGGCTCGCACGGCGAGCGCACATGGAACCACGAGGAGTGCTACCACGGCCACCCGGGCGCGGGAGCGCCACCACCGACCGCCGGAGCGGCCGGGCCCGACGACCGACGAACATTGCAATTCCATGACGGCTCGAGGATAGTTCGTACATCGATCCGTAACACGTCACTCGCCGCGACCGCCTTCGGCGCATCATGGGGCTACGGTTCGCGCCATGGTGAGGTGGCGACGGATCGCATCACGCGCAGCATCGGCTACGACGTCCCACGTGATGTTGGCCGCTGCCGGCATGGCGTTGCTCGCGGCAACATCGTGCGGCGGCACACCGCTGGCGGCGCCCACCACCGAGACCGAGGTGGAAGTCACCGACTACGCCACCCTTCCGCCGCCCACGACCACGATCGCTCCCACCACCACGCTGCCACCTGAGCCGGGTTCGATCCTCACCTCCGAGGCCACCTACGTGATCGTGGAGGGCGACTATCCGTTCCAGGTGGCGGCCCGCTTCGGGGTCGACTTCGAGGAGTTCGTCGCCCTCAACGGGTGGACCGTCGAAGACGGGCAGGTTCCTGACTGGCCAAACCCGGGCACCGTGATCCGGATCCCGGTGGGGGCCAAGGTGCCAGGAGGGAACTCCGTGCTCGTGCCCGTCGCCACCACCACGACCACCATCGATCCTCTCGCACCCGTCCCGCCCGAGAGTTCGCTGGCGACGGAGCCGGCGACCACGGTCGACAACGGCATCGGCTGCGGCGTCTACACGGTGATGGAGGGCGACTACCCGGCGCTCGTCGCCACCAAGCTCGACACCACGATCGACAAGCTGGCGAGCGCGAACGAGGACACCCGGGGATACAGCTCGTTCTATGTGGGACTCGCGATCAACGTCCCCTGCTGATCCGTTTGCCCGACTCGGCACCGCTGGATCCTCGATGTGTCGATTGTGCCGGACGAATGGACGACCGCCATCATGATGGGACGCCGCGACCTCGAGGATCTCACCACCTGTGCCTGCCATCTCATCTGCTGATCTCCCGCTCTGGCACGCTGCACTCCTGATGGCCCCGGTTGGCGCCGCTCTGATCGCCGCGGGTGCAGTCCTCCGAATCTCACTGTCCGTGCGGGGCGCCTGGCGAACCGCGCAGGTCGCGTCGATCGCGATGATGGCTGCGGCCGTGGCCAACGCGGTCGTTCGCATCCTGTCGCCAGACCGTGCGGACGAGGTGCTGCGGTCCGACACCATCGGTGCCGCGATGCTGATCTTGGTCAGCTTCGTCGGATGGGTGGTCATCCGCTACTCGCAGGCCTACCTCGCCGGCGACCCGAACGAGCGACGCTATGTCGCTCGCCTGCTCGCAACCGTCGCTGCAGTCGCCTTCGTCGTGGTTGCCAACCACCTCGTCGTGCTCGTACTCGCATGGGCCGCGACCAGCCTGGCACTGCACGGCTTGCTCACGTTCTTCAGCGAACGACCGGTCGCGGTGGCGGTCGCTCACAAGAAGTTCATGCTCGCCCGGCTTGCGGACCTCAGCATGGCCGGGGCCGTGATCGCGCTGTCGATGACGTTCGACACGATGCGCATCGACCGAATCGCCGCCGAGGCCGCGCTCGATGACACGATCCCCATCGGGGCTCGCATCGGTATCGCACTGGTGGCGCTGGCAGCGCTGCTGAAGTGCGCTCAACTCCCGTTCCACGGCTGGCTCATCCAGGTGATGGAAGCGCCGACACCGGTGTCAGCGCTGCTGCACGCAGGCGTCGTGAACCTCGGGGGGTTCGTGCTCCTCCGATTCGCTCCTGTCGTCGACCGTGCAGTCGAGACGCGGACACTGCTGGTGATCGCCGGCACCACCACCGCGGTGATCGCAGCACTGGTGATGACCACCCGGGTGAGCATCAAGGTGTCGCTCGCGTGGTCGACGTGTGCGCAGATGGGATTCATGCTGATGCAATGCGGACTGGGCCTGTGGGAGATGGCGCTGCTGCATCTTCTGGCGCACTCGCTGTACAAGGCCCACGCGTTCCTCGGCGCCGGCGGCATCGTTCGTCAGACGCAGCGCAAGCAGTTGGCTCGCAAGCCCAGCGCTCCCTCACTGCAGGCGATCGCAGCAACGGGCGTCGCCACGCTCTCGGGCACCTTGGCCATCGGATGGCTGTGGGGGCACCTGCCGTTCTCCGATCCCCCACCGGCCACCATCTGGGTCATGACCGGTGTCGTCGGTCTGGCGCTGGTGCCCCTCGTCGGATCGTCCGTCGGCTCGACCACCACGCGGCACAGCACCTCGATCCTCGGCGCGGTGGCAGTGCCACTCGCGTACTTCGCGCTGCATGACCTGTTCGGCGCCTTCGTTCCCCATGGGTCGGCAGCCCCGGCTGCACTGCTCGCGGTCGTGGCGACGTTGTTCGCACTGCTGTTCGCCGTGCAATCGATCTGTGCCGTCGCCCCCACCGGTGCGCTCTCGACACGCCTGTACCCCTGGATCTACGGCGGCCTGTTCATCGACGAGGCCTTCACCAGGCTCGCGTTCGCGGTATGGGCACCGCCGGCGCCGACAGTTCGAGATTCCCCGCTCCCGAAGCCGACGTCGGCCGCTGTGGTCGGCCCAACATCGCCCACCGGGAGCATCGCATGACCATCACCACGACGACCGGTGGTGTCTCGCCGGCGGTTCATGATGCGATCACGGCGGCGTGCGACCGCATCGCACCGACATGGCCGCTCGATCAATTCATCGCGGTCAACCCCTATTGGGGCTGGCTGGCCACGCCGGCGCACGTTGCCGCAGCGATGCTCGGAGGGCTGGCCGGCACGGCGCTGACGATGCCCCGCTCGTGGTTCCGCGAGGAGTGGTCAGCCGGCCGGCTGACCGTCGAGCAGGTGACGGCTGTCGCGATCTCGTTGGGCGAACCCGACATGGCCGCCGCCGCGGTCGAGGCGCTCGAGCATCCAGAGCGCCACACGCCATCGATGCCGCGGATGGCGCTGGCCACCGACGTCCGCGATGCCGGCACGTCGCCTCGGCCGGGTCAGACGTGGGTCGACCTGGTCACCCATCAGATCAGCCAGCACTGCGCAGCTCACTTCGATCAGTGGCAGGGTTCGTGGCACCCCGACCAACAGGTCGACCTCTTCGCCGGCTGGCGGCTGCAGCTGTCCGCATCGCACGGCGTGAGATGGCAACACGGCTCGTCGTGGGCTCGCGCGCAGATCGCAGCGTTGCCCGCCACTCCGGGCGAGGCGATCGACGTGATGCTCCGATCGCTCAAGGTGCCAGAGGCAGGCTACGAGGCGTACCTCACGTCGTTGCTCCTTTCCGTCAACGGCTGGTC
>JAYUSX010000052.1:0-15473 GCA_043755475.1 Actinomycetota bacterium | reverse complement strand
AGGCGGGTGGGAACATCGGTGCGCTCGACGGGTTCGACGTGCGCGGACCCGAGCTGCGTCGATGCCTGGTGGTCCACTGTCGAGACGAAGCCCACCAGCAGAAGGTGGTCGATGCGGTTCGGCAACTGACGGGCGTTTCGCTCGTCGACTGGTGGGACCGAACGTTCCGCATGCACGAAAGCGGCAAGATCGAGACCACTGCGCTCGCCCCGGTGAACGACCGAGACGACCTGTCGATGGCGTACACGCCCGGTGTTGCCCGCGTGTGCCTGGCGATCCACGACGATCCGGCGCTCTCGCATCGATACACGATCCGCAAGAACACCGTCGCGATCGTGAGCAACGGCACCGCCGTGCTCGGTCTCGGCGACATCGGCCCCGAGGCAGCGATGCCCGTGATGGAGGGCAAGGCGATGCTCTTCAAGGAGTTCGGAGGCGTGGACGGGTTCCCGATCTGCATCAACGCCCGCACTGCCGACGAGGTGGTCGACTTCGTGCAGCGCATCGCGCCCACCTTTGGCGGAATCAACCTGGAAGACATCAAGGCCCCCGAGTGCTTCGAGATCGAAGAGCGCTTGAAGGCGAGCCTCGACATCCCCGTGTTCCACGATGACCAGCACGGCACCGCAGTCGTCACGTTGGCTGCGCTGTGGAACTCGTTGAAGATCACCGGCAAGAAGATGGAGGAGCTGTCGGTCGTGATCGCCGGCATGGGCGCGGCCGGCGTGGCGATCGGCAAGATCCTGATCAATGCCGGTGTGGGCGAGATCGTCGGCTGCGACCGCATCGGAGCGGTGTACCAAGGTCGCAGCGACCTCAACGTCGCGAAGGAGTGGTTCGCACTGAACACCAACCCGTCGCGCAAGATGGGCACGATCAGCGACATGATGCACGGGGCCGACGTGTTCGTGGGCGTGAGTGGTCCCGATCTGATCACCGCCGCCGACCTGCGCAACATGGCCAAGGATCCGGTCGTGTTCGCGATGGCGAACCCGAACCCGGAGATCCGGCCCGAGGAGGCCGACGGCCTGGCCGCCGTGATGGCCACGGGGCGCAGCGACTACCCGAACCAGATCAACAACGTGCTCGCCTTCCCTGGCCTGTTCCGCGGGGCGCTCGACGTGAGCGCCACCGACATCACCGAGAACATGAAGCTCGCAGCCGCGATCGCCATCGCCGAGTCGGTGAGCGACGCGGAGCTGTCGCCGTCGTTCGTCGTGCCGAGCGTGTTCGACCGCAGCGTCGTCGCCCGGGTTGCCCCCGCCGTCAGCGCCGCCGCGATCGCCGACGGCGTCACCCGCCCCACCTGACCTCCGGCGCCGCTTCGGTGAGTCGAACCCGCACATGCTGCGGGTCTCGCTCACGGAACCAGGTTTGCGGGGACCCAAATGGCACACTCGAGCGTCTGTGTGACGTGGATCCGACCAGCAAGGCAACCGGCGTCGACGAAGTGATCCACCTCGACGTCCTCGAAGTCGACGGTGCACCGTCCGCGCCGCGCGAGGGCTTCGAGGGTTTCGAGGCCTTCTACACACGATCGCGTGGCACGATCGGGCGGGCCTTGGCGATCACGCTCCGCGACGAGGCGCTCGCTGCCGACGCGCTCGACGAGGCCATGGCGCGGGCGTTCCAACGGTGGGACCAGGTGAGCCGCTACGCGAACCCGAGCGGCTGGGTGTACCGAGTGGGGGTCAACTGGGCGAGGTCGTTCCTGCGGAAGCTCACGCGCCCGGGTCGAGTACCCCGGGCGTTCGAACTGGTGTCGTCGGCGCCGACCTTCGACGCCGACATCGATCGGGCTTTGCGCTCCCTGTCGGTCGACCAGCGGGCGGTCGTCGTCTGCCGGTTCTTCATCGGCTACTCCGAAGCCGAGACCGCTGAAGTGCTCGGCATCAGGCCGGGCACGGTGAAGAGCCGGCTCAGCCGAGCGCTCGAGGCCCTGCGGTCGTCCACCCTGATCAACCCCACGGCCACCAGGGAGGTGACCCGATGAGTGACACGATCGACGAACTGGTCGACGACTCGGTGCTGCGCCAGCG
The DNA here is from genome assembly GCA_043755475.1 of Actinomycetota bacterium. Taxonomy (GTDB): domain Bacteria; phylum Actinomycetota; class Acidimicrobiia; order Acidimicrobiales; family Ilumatobacteraceae; genus VFMC01. The sequence continues at coordinate 13,434 of JAYUSX010000052.1, read as the reverse complement.
CCTGCAACGCCATCTCGAGCGCACCGCTGACGGCGTCGAGGTCCGCCGTACACCGGTGACGGCCGTCGTGCACCGGGCCGCCGTGCGTCGTCGCCGACAGCGCTCCACTCCGATCATCGGGGCAGTGTTCCTCGTTGTCGTGGCCATCGGCGGTGCTCTCGCCGGCCGTGCCGACGACCGCACGATCGTCAACGTCGACGAACCAGTGACGCCGTCGACCGATCCCCAATCGTCGGCGACAACCGGCGACCCGAACACGACGACCGGCGACGCCGTCACGTCTCCCACGACCGTCGACGACGACGCACTCGCGCCGTTCACCACGGCCGCCTCCAGCATCGTCGCCACGCCGTACGAATGGCAGACGATCACACCTGACGATGCCAGCCGTGCGGCATTCGACTTCATGGTGTCGTCGTCCTCCAACGACCGCGGCACGCTCGGATGGACCTACAACGAGATGAGTCCGCCCGACTGGGTCTCGACGGTCTTCGCCTCCGATGACGGCATCACGTGGGCGGCGACGCCGACGAACCCCGGACTGTCGGTCGTGGGCGGGATCGACACGGCGGACGCCATTCACATCGTCGGGTATGCGAGCTCGGCCGATCCCGACGCGGGCAAGGTCTTCGTGGCCACCAGTGAGGATCGTGGGGCGAGTTGGCGGCGCGACCCACTGCCGTTCGACCTGAGTCCGGCGTGGGCCGGCGACGCCCTGTCTGTGCGGCTGTATCCCAGCGAGATGGCGGCCGTCGACGGAACGATCGTCGTCGCGATCCAGCTTTCGAGCATGCTCCTGCCGTCGGCGTTCGGTGACTCTATGTACACGTCGGGTTTCGTGTATCTCCAGGATGGCGTGGGCGTGCTTCGCTCGTGCGACGGCTGTCCTGCCGGACCGCTGTCTGAATACGACAACGCAGACATCGAACGAGTCATCTCGTGGGACTACCTCGGCGTGAACGATGAGCAGGAAGCGCTCCTCCGGGCGAAGCCATCCGTCCTTGTGAGCGGACCGGGCGGTTACCGCGAGGTCGGGGTGCCCTTCGCCACTGCCCCGAGCGGATTCTGGTTGTCATCCACCTCGACGTCGATCCTCGCGCTCGAACAGCGATTCGAACGTTCGACGGACGGTCTCCACGGTGCTCCGGCCCAGCTGTACGAGACGACGGACGGACGTTCGTGGCGCAACGTCGGCGAGGCGCCGTTCGAGATCGGCCGGGCCGGACGGATCGACGATCGCTACGTCGTGATCGGTGCCGAATTCGGGACGGGCAACACGGCGATCGCGAGCAGCGTCGATGGAGTGTCGTGGACGAGCCATCCGCTTCCACCTGACTCATCCGGCGCGACGTGGAGCCCGCTGTTCGACATGTATGCGCTCGACGACGACGCACTCGCGATGGCGGGCTTCGAGATGCTCGAGCCGCCCGAACTCCGACTCACGGAGAACGGCGTCACGATGGTCTTCGATGCGGGACTCAACGACATGCAGTTCATCGACGATGCCACGGGCATCGAGATCGGTGGCGTGCGAGACGGCGAGCGCTACGGACTCCTCCGCCTCGACGAGGGCCCAACCGATGGAGACCCGACCCTCACGGTGCTCGACGACGAAGGCAACGTGCGCGCCCAGTTCTCGCTGCAGGAAGCGACGGCAGCGATGCAGGCAACCCCGGGGCCCGTTCAGCGTGTCGTGGTCTACACCACCGACGATCTCACCACGTGGTCCCGAACGATCCTCAACGATGTCGTCACCGATGGCAACGTCACCCTGAACGCCATCAATCTCGTCGACGACCGGGTGATCGTGCGTGTCGGGGTCGATCGGGACGGCGATCCGCTCACTCTCGAGACCGACTGGATCGTCGCTGTCGGGACGCGAGCCCGCTGACGCGCATCGTCGGCCGCACTCCCAGTCGGCCTTCGGGTCGGCGCGACGCGGACGGAGGGAACCGAACTCCTACGGTGGGAGTGCATGGGGGTGCGCACCATTCCGGTCACCCTGGCGGCGATGGTGATCGCAGCCATGGTGGCGGTGGATCCAGGCGGGCTGAGTCCGTTCGGACCGACCCGGTGGTGGCTCTTCTCCACCCTCTCGCTCGTCGCCGGCGGATTCGCCCTGTGGCATGCAACGGTCGAGCTCGATCATCGATCCAAACGCCTGTGGGTTGTCCTGCTCACTCTGTTCGGGCTGGCAGCACTGACCAACGGCGATGTTCCGATCGCTCTGCTCGGCCATCCGGTCCGCCATCTCGGCTTCGTCAGTTGGTGCCTGTTCGCGCTGATGTTCGCGACCGGTCAGCAGCTGGCACGCGAGACCGATCGACGGACAGTGCTTCGCGCAGTCGTGGTCGCGTCCGCAGGGCTCGGCCTCTGGACGGTGTGGGAGGTGTTCATCGGCCCGCCGATCGCACTCGGCGTGAAAAGCGATCGGCTCATGGGGCCGTTCGGCTCGGCGGCGATGCTCGGCGCCGCGTGCTGCCTCGTCCTGCCGGTATGTGCAGGCGTCGCGCTCGACGCACGTGACCCACGTCCATGGCGGGCCGCGGCGACCTTCGGAGCGGCGACGGCCACCATCGCGCTCGTCGGCTCTGGTACGAGAGCTGCCTGGGTCGGGATCGGTCTCGCCGGCGCGGCGCTCGTCGTCGTTCGTCGTCCGCCCAGGCATCTCGTGCTCGTCGCGTCCGCAGCGATGGTTGTGGCCGTCGCGTTGCTGGGCCCGCGGCTCGACGACATCGTGCAGCGAACGAACGGCGCAGGCTCGCGACTCGACGAGTGGGCCGTCGCGGCTCGCGTCATCACCGACCACCCGCTGCTCGGCGCCGGCCCAGAGGGATACAGGATCGCAGCCGTCGGCGCAGTCGACGCGAACTACGAACGGGACTACGGCCGCGATCGAGTGCTCCCCGATCGAGCCCACAGCGGACCGCTCGATGTCGCCGCCACCGGCGGACTTCTCGCCGGGCTCGTCTACCTCGCGCTGATCGGCAGCGTCGTGCTGTCGGCAGCTCGAACGATGCGAACGGCAGGGCCGATGACGACGGGTCTGTGCGTCGCGATCGTGGCGTACTCGCTCCAGCAACTCCTCCTCTTCCCCCTCGCCGAGCTCGATTCGGTGTGGTGGCTGTTCGCAGGCATGGTCGTTGCTGTGATCGGTCGGCCGAACACCGCGACCGTGCAGCCACGGTGGCGTCCGGTCGCCGTCGCTGCATTCGTGCTGGCGCCGATCGCGCTCGTCGTCGGAGTGCTCGACGTCGCCGCCGATCGGCAGGCCGAGCGCGCTATCTCCGCACTCGACATCGACGAGGCGATGGTTGCCGCAGAACGGGCCGTCGACCTGAGACCGGATGATCTGCGCTACCGCTCGGTCGTCATCGCGATACACCGCGAGCGGGGCACGCTGGCCGACATCGACGCTGCGCTCGTGCATGCCGATGCGGCGCTCGACTGGTCGCGCGACGATCCGATCGCGCTCGACCAACATGCGACTCTCCTGCTCGATCGGGCGGCGATCACCGGTCTGGACGCGGATGCGAACGCAGCGTTCGCCGCCTGGCAGGGGCTCGTCGCGCGCGACCCGGTGAGGGCGCGCTGGCAGATGCAGTTCGGACGCTCCGCAGCCCTGACGGGCCAGACCGAGGTGGCGCTCCGGGCCATCTCCGTGGCAGCACAGCTGCGTCCTGGCGATCCGGAGATCGCCGCGCTGCTGGCGGAGCTCGAACGGCGGATCTGATGGAACCGAACCGGTCAGACGGGCGTGTACCAGACGTGGACTTCGCGATCGACGCTGCCTCCGACACCCGACCAGCACCCGCTGCGTCGTCGGCGCGTGCCGATGCCCAGGTCGTCTTCGCATCGTTCGACGACTTCTACGCGTCGAACCGCACCTCGGTCGGTCGGGCTCTCGCGATCACCTTGCGCGACGACGATCTTGCCCGCGATGCCGTGGACGAGGCGATGGCCCGCGCGTACCAACGCTGGTCGCACGTCAGCCAACTCGAGAACCCGGGCGGCTGGGTGTACCGAGTGGGCCTCAACTGGAGTCGCTCGATGATCCGTCGATGGAATCGCCCGACCCCGATCTGGCTGACACAACCCAGCGAAACCCCCCTGCGCGCGATGGTCGACCCAACCGTCGATCGTGCGCTCGACACGCTCAGCGTCGATCAGCGCGCCGTCGTCGTGTGCCGGCTGTTGCTCGGTCTCAGCGAGCTCCAGACCGCCGACGCGCTCGGCATCCGATCCGGCACGGTGAAGAGCCGACTGTCGCGTGCCCTCGATCGTCTCCATCCACTGCTCGCCCCTCTCGAGGAGAACCGATGAACACCCCAGATTCCAACCGGATCCCAGATCGGGGCCCAGATCGAAGCACCGACCGGATCGCAGACCGCATCAGCGACCGCGCCGCCCACATCGAGCTCGGCCCCCCGATGCTCGATGTCGTCGTCGCCCGTGGTCGCCAGCGCGATCATCGACGTCGTGCCGCAGTCGGCATCACCGCCGTCGTCGGCATCTGTGCCGGCTCGATCGCGGCGATCTCCGTGCTGTCGCGACCGGCCGACCCCGATCGAATCGCCGCCGCCCCCCCGGCGGACAGCACCGCTGTGACGAGCGCCGCGAGCACGGTTCCCGCCCCGTCCGTTCCCGCCCCGTCCGTTCCCGACGGGGTGGCACCGTCGGTCGATCTCGTCGCGTCGCCTTTCGTGTGGAACCGGGTCGACCCCGACAGCAGCGAGGCGATCAACGTCTCCACGGGCGCAGATTCCACGATCGCCGGCACCGGCCCATTCGTCGCATGGTCGACCGCGCCCGCGGTGAGCGACGACTACTCCGGTGTGCTCTGGCGGTCCGATGACGGGCTCAGGTGGGAGCAGGTGGCCGCGCCACCACCGGTGACCGGACGAAACGTGACCGCGGCGAACGGGCGGTTCCTCACCTATGGCACGTCCCCGGCCACGTCCGCAGGCCGCAAGAGCGACCTCGCCATCGGCATGTCAGACGATGGCGGCCGCACGTGGACGACTGATCGGCTCCCGCTCGACACGAGCGACCTCCTCGCCGAAGCGGGTGTCGACTCGGTCGGTGTGTGGACCACCTCCATCGCCGCCACGTCCGACGTGGTCCTCGTCAGTGCACAGATCACGGCCAACATCGACTTGCAGTCGAAGCTGCCCGCCGGCACGTTCGATCGTCCGTGGACCTCGTCCGAGGCCGGCATCGAGGTGCCCGAGGGTGACACCTGCGCCGAGATCTCCCCGACCACCGTCTCGTATGGGACTGGGGCGCCCGGCACGGTCGGCTCCGACGCGAGCGCATCGACGATCGCCACTGCATGCACGTATCGCACGTACACGTGGGCCGATCTCGGCATCTCCGCGCGGGCGGCACGAACGTGGATGCACCCGGAGGTGCGCATGCTGGCCTCCACCGACGGTCGCACCTTCACGGAGATCGACCCGAGCGGAATCCTCGACGGAGCCACCGATGTCCGACTCATCGCACTCGATGACTCCTTCGTCGCTTCGGCGACGTTGCTCGAATCCGACGGGGCGACCGTCACCATGCTCTTCTCGTCGGCCGATGGTCGCGCGTGGACCGAGATCGGCGTGGTTCCCATGACATGGACGGACTCGTTCGGCGCCGTCGGCGAACGGCTGGTCGTCACCGGCTACGACAATACGGCCAGCTCTCAGGTGGTGGCCGTGCGCGACGAGGCAGGTACCTGGTCCACGACGTTGCTGAACGGATTCGTCCTGCCCGGAGATGGAGTGAAGGCCTCGATGGGGGTTGGATCGATTGCGGTCGGGCCGAACGGGATCTCGATGATCGGTGCCCTGTTCGTCGATCAGGTCGCCGAGATCGGCGGCGTCACCCTCTCGAAGAACGGCATCACCGTGGCGATGTCTGATGACTCCTACAACCACCAAGTGATCGACGACGCCACAGGCCAGGTGCTCGCGACCGTGACCAACGATGGTGACCCCGTTCGCTCGTCCTCGAACCCCGATCTGGTGGTGGGCACGAACGGCGAGGACGGGCCGACGTTCGAGGTGCGACGCGAAGCCGGTGGTGAGGTCGTGATGACCTACACGTTCGAAGACCTCGCCACGGCCGTCGCCACGGCCACCCGCGATCAGCACGTCGGGCCGACGGTCTTCCTGCTCCACAGCGTCGACGGCATGTCGTGGTCGCGGGAATCCCTCGATGAGATCGCGGGCCAGCCCGTCACCGGCACGGGCGGCATCCGCCTCACCGACAGCGGGGTGATCGTTGCCGCCAATCTCGCCGCCGAACGCAACCCGAACGGCACCCCGAAGCAGATCCTGTTGATCGCCACCCTCGCCTCCTGACCCATCGCGTTTGTGCGCGAACGCGTCGGTATGACGCGGTAGCGACCAAACGCGACACCACCCGGAGCGCGTTTGTGCGCGAACGCGCCGGTATGACGCGGTAGCGACCAAACGCGAGGGGGTCAGTGGGGGGTGGGGAGTGCTTGCTCAAGCGTCAGGACGGGTTCGAACAGGTCTCCCAGGTGGGCGACACGGTCGAGCACGTCGGCCGTCTCGAAGACCAGGCGCAGATCGCCATCGGCGCATCGCTGCACCTCGTCCCAGCTGACGGGGGTGCTCACCCAGGGTCGGACCCGAGCCCGCATGGAATACACACCGATCGTGGTCTTGTGACGACTGTTCTGGCTCCAGTCGACGAAGATCTTCCCGGGGCGTTCCGCCTTCGCCATGATCGTCGTCACCCGGTCGGGCAGCTTGCGTTCGAGCACCTGGCCGACCGCCAGGGCGAAGTCGCCCGCCGCCTCATGGGTGCACGGGGTGTTGAGCGGCACGTACAGCTGCAGACCCTTCGAGCCCGATGTCTTGCAGAAGCCCTCCAGCCGCACCGAGGCCAGCACCTCGCGCACCTCGAGCGCGATCTGGCTGCACTCCACCACCGTGGCCGGTGCTCCTGGGTCGAAGTCGAAGACGACGGCACGGGGTGACTCGAGGTCGGCCGACTGGGCCATCGGCACGTGCAGTTCGAGCGCTGCCAGGTTGGCCGACCACACCAGTGACGCTGGTTCGTCGAGGCGGCAGTAGCCGATGTCACCGCCGCGATCACCGGGCCCGACGGCGGTCTGCACCCAGGGGGGACGATGCTTCGGACAGCGCTTCTCGAAGAACCCCGGCTTGTCGGCGCCGTCGGGAAAGCGCAGGAACGTGATGCATCGCCCGGCGAGGTGGGGCAGCATGAACGGGGCGATGCGGGCGTAGTAGTCGATCACCTCGGCCTTGGTGAACGCCGGCCCGGGAAACCCACTCGAAGGATCGGTCGCCGGGTACAGCACCTTGTCGAGGTTGGTGAGCGAGAGCTCGCGTCCACCGACGGTGACAGGCGTGCCCTTGCTCACGCCGACTTGCGCACCCGCTTGGGCTTGGCCCCGGCCTCGCCGCGCGCCTCGCCACGTGCCTCGGACTGCGCCGACGCACGTGCCACGTCATCATGCGGGCCACCCGCGGGATGGCGAGTGCGCGCCTCCTTCGCCGCCTTCACGCTGGCTTCGAGCGCCGCCATGAGATCGACCACCTTCGGCGGCGCCGCCGTCGCTGCGGGTGCCTCGAACAGCTCGCCACCGGCTTTGCGCTCGATCAGATCGAGCACTTGCTCGCGGTACTCGTCGCGGTACTTCTCCGGGTCGAACGCAGCCGAGAGGCTCTCCACGAGCGCCTCGGCCATCTTCACTTCCTTCGAGCTGACCTCGATCTCGTCGAGGCCGTCCAGTTCGTCGATGGTGCCGATCTTCACGACCTCGTCGGCGAACACCATCGTGCTCATCAACAGCTTGCCGTCCTGTGCGCGCAGCGCAGCCACGTACTGCTTGTTGCGCATGACGAACCGGCCGATCGCCACCTTGCCGGCCTCTTCCATCGCTCGCGCCAGCAGCACGTACGGCTTGGGTGTCTTGTCGGGCGCCACGATGTACGGCGTGTCGAAGTAGACCGGGTCGATCTCGTCGAGATCGATGAACTCCTCGAGATCGATGCTCTTGGTCGCCGAGGGGATGAACGGTTCGAGATCGTCGGGATCGACCACCACGTAGCGGCCTTTCGACAGCTCGTAGCCCTTCACGATGTGATCGTCGGGGACGTCCTCGCCCGTATCGGCCGACACCTTCTTGAGCCGGATTCGGCTCATGGTGCGGTCATCCAACTGGTTGAACGACACGCTCTTCTTGCTCACGCCATGGAAGAGCTTGATCGGGATCGCGACGAGGCCGAAGCTGATCGTCCCACTCCACACTGGTCTCGGCATCTCCGTAGTCTGCCCGAAATCCTTCGTGTGAAACAGGGTCGCGCAGGCCGGCGCCCTGGGCGGGTACCAGCCGGCACACGTTGGTCAGCCGGCGAGCACGGCGCGAGCGACCAGATCGGTGCCGAACGCGGTGAGGATCGCGAGGTACAGCAGGCCCGTTGCCGCCATCACCGCCGAGTAGTACCGCTCCTTGAGCGCCGCCTTCGTGACGTAGACCAAGACGATCGTGGTGACGGCACACGCACCCCAGAACCACCCGAGCGTGCCGTTCCACCCATCGTCGACCTCGCCGGTCCACACTGCCAGCATGCCGGTGGGCATCAGCAGAGCTGCCACCTCGATCGGCCAGACCCAACCCAGCGCACGCACGAGATCGTTGAGGTGCTTGCGAGGGAGGCCGGGTTGAACCAGGTACCAGTGGCCCAACAGCATCGCGTCGGTGACCGCGCCGAGGAAGGCTGCGCCGGCCAGCGTGCGCAGCACGGCCACGATCAGGTTCTCGGCGCCACCGGTGCTCGCATCGATGCCGGCCGCGATCAACCCGATCACCCCGATCGCAGGTGCGATCAGGTCGAGTGCCGGCGGGAACTCGACGCCGGGTCGTTCGCCGGCGACCGCGACGGTGGGACCGCCGCTCTCGGGGGCGCGATCGATGCCGGTCATCTCGGCCACGCGGGCGCTTCGCCGGTCGTGTTCGGCATCGGCTCCTGACACCCCTGCGCCTCTGCGCCGCACCGACACCACCAACGCGAGGGCGGTCGCGGCTGCCACGGCCAACGCGACGATGTCGCGCATCGGCACGAACCCGAAGGCCAGCCCGGCGGCGAATCCCCCGAGCACCATCAACAGGTAGGTACCTCTCAGCAACCATCCGTAGCCGACGCCCACCACACGACGCCGTGTGGTGAACCAGAGGAAGAACAGACCTCCGACAGACCACTGCAAGAGGACCGTCGCTGCATCGAGACGAATCACGGGGCCTCGGGGGAATCAATCACTGAAGGGAGGTTAACGACGTGCCGATGGAGATGTGAGGGCTCTTCACGTTCTCATCACATGCATCCGCGCATCATCCAGGAGTGCCCATTCATGACGAATCGAGTCCTTGCCACCCGAGCCGTCGTCGCACTCGCCGTGCTAGCGGCCACCGCCTCGCTCTTCATCGTCGCCTTGGACTCCGCCGGATGAGCCGCCGTTCACGTGCGTCGAAGGTGATCGCCACCGGGGTCAGCGTGTCGGCCACGTTGGCAGGCGTCGGCATCATCGCCCACGCCGACGACACCCCCAGCAACGATCAGACGTCGGCACCGGCGCCCGCTGCAGTTCCGGTCGCCGCAACCACGCGCGGCACGGCCTCCGAGCCGTCGCAGATGCCCGACGCGGCGATGACCCTGGTGACGGCGACGACGGTGCTCGACCGGCCGGGACCGGCCGTCCTGCCCACCAAGTCGACCGAACCCGCGCTCGCCGTTCCCGTCCCGTCGTTCGACACCGTGACCACTGCGGCACCGCCCGACACCACCCCAGCACAGCCGATCGGCGCGCCCGTGACGACCGCGGCTCGGCCCGTCCTCACCACGCCGGCAACGCCAGCGCCGGTCGCCGCCACCACCGTGGCGACGGTCGCGCCGCCGCCGGAGACCACCGCCGTGCCTCTCCCCCCTCCTCCTCCGCCGCCGCCTCCCCCCGCCACGACCGCGCCGCCTCCCCCGGCCACCCTGCCACCCCCGGCCACCCTGCCACCGCTCACCGCCCCACCCGACGACACGTCGCGAGGAACGACGTGAGTCCACTCCACCTCGCGCACCGTCCGGTTCACTTGGCATTTCGTGCGATGAGCACCGACGTCACGGTCACCGTCGTCGGGGCAGGCGATGACGCGCTCGACTGGGCGCGCGATCGAATCGGCCAACTCGAGCAGCGATGGAGTCGATTCCTGGCACACAGCGACATCAGCAACCTCAATCGAGCTGAGGGAGCACCGCTGGAGGTGCATCCCGACACCGTCGCAGCCGTCCGCGCTGCGTGCGCGGCGTGGCTCGTGACAGGTGGTCGCTTCGACCCCACCGTGCACGACTCCTTGCTGCGACTCGGCTACGACGACACGTTCGATGTGGTGCGTGAACGTGGCGGCGGCTTGCTGACCTCCACGTTGCCGGCTCCGGGTTGCGCCGGCATCGAGTTCAACGAGACACACAACATGGTCCGCCTGCCGACACATGTGCGGCTCGATCTCGGCGGCATCGGCAAGGGCCTGGCCGCCGATCTCGCCGTCGTCGGTCTGCTCGAACGTGGAGCCGAGGGGGCACTCGTCTCGGTCGGCGGTGACCTTCGCGTGGCTGGCACGCCACCGAACGGCGATGCCTGGATCATCGAGATCGAAGACCCGCGTAACGATCAGCCGATCGCCTCGATCTCCCTGCTCTCGGGCGGTGTCGCGACGAGCACCACGTTGCGTCGTCGTTGGCGGTCCGGGCAACGGCCGCACCACCACCTGGTGGCACCTGGCACCGGGGCGAGCACGACGACCGAGGTCGTGGGCGCGACGGTCGTCGCCGGCACGGCCGCCTGGGCTGATGCGTTGTCGAAGGTTCCCTTCGTCGAGCCCGGCCAGAGCGACTGCTTCGAGCATGCCTCATGCCTCGTCATGTACGCCGATGGCACGACGACGACCATGGGCACCTTTCCCGCATGAGCGACAAGCTTGCCCCCGTCGCTCGGGCGGGAGGGGTTCCCGCATGAGCGACAAGCTTGCCTGGTACGTGGCTCGGTCGAGTGGCTGGGTCGCGTTCGCGCTGCTGGCCTTGACCGTGCTGTGGGGGCTGCTGGGCGTCACCCGCCTCATCGAGCGCAAGGGGTTGCCGCGCTGGCTGCTCGACCTGCACAAGCACCTGGCACTCCTCACGATCGCGTTCACTGCGGTCCACCTCGGCGCGCTCGTGGCCGACAACTTCATGCAGATCGGTTGGCGCGAGATCATGGTGCCATTCGCGCTCGACTACCGATCGGGCGCGGTCGCGTGGGGCGTTGTCGCGATGTACCTGTTGGTCGCGATCCAGGTGTCGTCATGGCTGCGCCATCGGATGCCTCGGCGGTGGTGGCGCAGCATCCACTTCCTGTCGTATCCGGTGTTGTGGATGACTGCGATGCACGGCCTGCGAGCCGGTACCGACGCCGACGCCGCCGTCGTTCGATACGGCGTGATCGCGATCGTCGGTCTCGTGTCGTTCGCCACGCTGATCAGGGTCTTCACGGTCGGCCCTCGGCGCCGTCGGGGCGATGCCACCGATACCCTGGCAACAGATGACTCCCGTCCGGACGAAACAGATCACCCGGGTGCTGTTGACCTTCGGGCTGTTGCCCCTCGTGGTGCTGACCGGATGCGGGTTGGGTGAGCGGCCGTTCTTCGAGGACACACCCACGCAGGTCGGCGCCGACACGGGTGACCTTCCGATCGATGCCGTGCTGCAGTTGCTCGACGGCGTCCGTGGCTCGCAGTCGACGGCGTCATATCAGTCGACGCTGCTGTTCGGCGGCGTCGTGTCCGCGGCACAGGTCGCCCAGATGAACGACCGCACGTCGGTCACCATCGGACAGGTTCGATACGTCACCGAGGGTGGATCCAGCCGCACGTGCGTCCTCGACACAGGCGTGTGCGACGAGGGAATCCAGGCTGCCGCCGTCAGCAACACCGGGCTCACTCCTGATTTCGCATTCGGCGACATGGCCAAGCGGTTGCGGCGTGACGCAGTCGCTCGCATCGCACCATCGGTCGCCTCGGTCGAGACCATCGCCGACCAGCCGGCCACGTGTGTCGAGGTGTCGGTCAGCGGCGGCACCAAGCAGTACTGCGCCTTGGCCGACGGCACGATCGCCCGCTTTCGCGGCGCCGACGTGGAACTCGAACTGATCACGTACTCGCCGGTGGCCGACGAGACCCTGTTCTCCCTCTGACCGTTCTCGAGCTGACGGCCCTCACTCGTCGGCGAACCAGCTGCCGTGGAAGCCGTGCGGAACACGCTGCGGCAGTGGCACGGTGGCGATCGGCGCAGCACCCATGTCGGCCGCATCGAGCACCACGAAGCTCGACGAGTTCGTGCTGCTGTCGTACAGGTACGTGACGAGATAGCCCTCGTCCTCACCCGCTGACTCGCTCGCCGGAACGAACACCGGTTCTCCGCTCGTCGTCGTCGGGCCGAAGTCGTGCATGGTGCGCTGCCCCGTCTGCAGGTCGTACTTCATCACGTTCGTCGGTGCCACCATGCTCGCGACGTCCGAACCCGGCCGAGGCCCCACGGTCCAGCCGTAGCGGTTCTGCAGACCCGTGCGCCGATCATCGATCCGCGGGACCGCATGCGACACGTCGTCGAGCTGTTCCTCACTCACCTTGCCGGTGGTGAGGTCGAACGACCAACGATGCATGTAGCACGGCTCGAACTTGTCGGCGCCGCCCTTCCACATCGACGCATGGCGACCGCCATCGAGATACACCGTGTTCCCGTCGGGGCTCTCCCAGGCATTCATGATGTGGAACACGTAGCAGAGGTCGACGTCGAACCAGCGCGGCTGCTCGCCTTGGCGAGCGCGATCGCGGTGCAGCAGCCCGATGCGCGCCCCGTAGCTCTCGCGCCACTCGAACGGCATACCTCCCTGCATCGCCAGATCGAGGTCGAAGACCACCGGCATGTCGAGGAAGATCGCGTAGTTGCGGCTGATCGCGAAGTCGTGCACCATCGTCGGCCCGCCCACCTCGATCGGCTGGCTGTGGATCAGGTTCCCAGCGGCATCGGCCACGTGATACGTGACGAACGGCGCGCTGATCAGTTCGTAGCCGAAGAAGTGCATCTCGCCGGTCTCGGCACACCTGTGCGGATGGGCGGTGACCGGCGTGGCGAGCTTGCCACCGAAGTCGTACGGCCCGAGGGTGTCGAGCTCGGGCGAGATCACGTTCGGGAAGCTGCCCTCTTCGAGCGCGTAGATCGTGCCCGCGTGACGGACGACATGGGTGTTCGCCAGGCCGACGGTGTAGTCGATCGTGCCGGTGAGCGCATCCATGCGATCTGCCCCGGCGAGCGCCTTGGTGCGGACCAACCGATTGCGATACCACTCCGCCTTGCCGTCGCGCAGGCG
>JAYUSX010000051.1:0-5955 GCA_043755475.1 Actinomycetota bacterium | reverse complement strand
CCGCTCAAGCGATCGGCCACCCCCGACGACTGCGCCGAGGCGGTGCTCGCGCTCGTGCGCAACCACTACGTGACCGGCGAGATCTTCGTCGTGGACGGCGGCCTCACCCAGCTGTCATAGGCGCCGAGCGGCCGTTCCAGGCTCGAGCCGTCGACAGCATCGAACAGGTGCAGTTGTGCGGTGTCGATACCCAGGTGAAGTGGTCGCCACACGTCGAACGACACCGACGGGTCGAGGGCCACGACCAGCGGCGCGTCGTGGTCGTCCGCCGCCACCAGGCCCTCGTCGACGGCGCACACCGCCGAGGCCCATGAGTGCAGTGCATGAGCTGGTGCGAGCCGAGCATCTCGCTGAATCGTGGACTGACCGTGAGCGGTCCGGTCTCGTCGACGTGGAAGGCCTCTGGCCTCAGTCCCACCACGACCTCGTGGCCATCGAGGGCGACCGCACCGCCGAAGCGATCGGCGACCGATGCATCCAGGACCACTTCGTGTTGCATCCACCGAAGCGCCACACCCCGTGCGGAGCTCTGTGCGCAACTTGGCATCCAACTGCGACATCGGTTCGTCCATGAGGAACAGGCTCGGGCTGCGGATGAGCATCCGCGCCATCGCGACACGCTGACCCTCGCCACCCGAGAGCTGCCTCGGCCATCGCATGAGCAGGTGATCGACCGAGACGAGGCGGGCCACCTCCTGGATTCGACGGTCGATCACGGCTCGTTTCTCTTTCGCCAATCGCAAGGGGAAACCGATGTTCTCTGCGACCGTGAGGTTCGGGTACAACGCGCTGCTCTGAAACGTCATTGCGACACCACGACGATGGGCATCGACCTGGTTCACCACCACCCCGTCGATCATCACCTGGCCGGTGGTGGGCCGCTCGATACCGGCGATCATCCGAAGGAGCGTTGTCTTGCCGCATCCCGACGGACCGATGAACACGAAGAACTCGCCGTCGCCGATGAACAGGTCTGCCCGATCGACCGCATGCACCTCGTGGCCATCGCCACCGAGCACCTTGCTCACCCCTCGCAACTCGACGGTCGACATCGATCCCCCGATCGTGATGGAACCAAGCGTAGGTCTGCAATGACGGACTCCGAAGCGGGGTCGGTCGACGACTGCGCCTAGGTTCTGGCCATGGATCCTCGCCATTCCGCACTCCGTCGCCTGAACCTCATCGCCGGATCTCTGCACCTCGTGTCGTTCATCGCGATCCTGTTGCTCTCGAACGACGCATCGCTGCCCGTGACCGCCACCTATCTCACCGAGGCACCCGGCACCGGCAACTTCTCCGATCCCGTCAACCTGTTCAACCTCAACATCGGCTACATGGTCGCGGCATTCATGGCGCTGTCGGCGTTCTTCCACTTCTTCGTCAGCTCGCCGCAGGTGTTCCCGAAGTACAGCGCCGGACTCACCAACCACATCAACGTCTACCGATGGGTCGAGTACGCGCTGTCGTCGTCGATCATGATCATCGTCATCTTGCAGTTGAACGGCGCGGCTGACTTCATCGCGCTGCTCGGCATCTTCGGCGTGAACGTGTGCATGATCCTGTTCGGTTGGCTGCAGGAGCGCTACACCACGCCGGGCGATGGCGACATGCTGCCCTTCTGGTTCGGTTGCATCGCCGGAGCCGTGCCGTGGATCGCGACCGCGATCAACGTCGCGTCTCCGAAGGGTCCCGCCGACACGACGGTGCCGGGATTCGTCTACGGGATCGTGATCTCGCTGTTCCTCCTGTTCAACTGCTTCGCGATCGTGCAATGGAAGCAGTACCGGGCACAGGGCAAGTGGGCCGACTACCTCTATGGCGAGCGCCGGTACATCGTGCTCAGCTTCGTCGCCAAGTCGTTGCTCGCCTGGCAGGTGTTCTCCGGCGCCCTGGCGTCGTAGAACTCCGGCGCGCCTCGCCCACCAGTTCGGATCGGTATTCTGACGCCGTGGTTGATGTGAGCGGAGATCGCGCCAGGTTCTTCCCGGCGATCGAGAAGAAGCACGGCGAACCGATCGCGAAATGGTTCGAGCGGTTGGCCGAACTGGGCGACGCGAAGTACCCGGAGCAGATCGCGTTTCTGCGGGAGAACCACGGCTTCAGCCAGGCTCACGCGAACGCCGTCGTGATGTCCCACCGGAACTCGCCGAGCTCGAAACGGTTCAAGAGCCCGGCCGAGTTCTTCGCGAGCCTCGAACCGACCGCGGCGACGACGGCAACGACGATCTTCTCCAGCATCACGGCGAGCTTCCCCGAACTGGAACTGGTCATCGCCTGGAACCAGCCGATGTTGCGGACGAACGGTCAGTACGTCCTCGGGCTGTCGGTGGCGAAGCATCACATCCTGCTCAATCCGTTCAGCCCCGGCGTGCTCGGCCAACTCGCCGCCGAGCTGGAGGCATACGAGGTGAACAAGCACACGATCAGGGTGCCCCTCGACTGGGCGATCGACGAAGCCCTCCTGCGGACGTTGGCCGAGGCCCGCTTGGCCGAACTGCGCTGAACCCCGCTGAACCGCAAGACGAACGAGCTAGCCCCGCTTCAGGTCGGTGACCGCTCCCCCGCTGGCCTCGACCAGGGTGGAGGGCTCGATGCCGAACACGTCGTGCCACGTGCCGGCCGCAGCCCACACCTCGTCGTACTGCAACAGGTCGGGGTCGATGAAGACGCGTAGATGGGTCGTGTGGCCGAAGGGCGGCACCCCACCGATCGGGTAACCCGTGGTCGAGCGGACCATGTCGGCGTCGACCCGCTCGCACCTGTGCCACCCGCGGCTGCCGCAAGCTTCTGCTCGTCGAGTTGGTTCGAGCCACTGACGTATGCGAGCACGATCTCACCGTCGACACCGAAGATCAGGCTCTTCACGATCTGGCCCACGTCGACGCCGATCGCGGCCGCCGCGTCGGCAGCGGTCTTGGCCCCGTCGGCATACCGCCGGGGTTGGATCTCGAGGCCGAGCAGCTTGGCGGCGTTGACGACACGAACCACGTTGGGGTGCAGATCACTCACCGGGCCGAAGCTACCCCGCACCGGCCCGGTGCGGCGCGCCCCGCGGCAACGGGTCGGCAGAGCCACGTTGTGACACCGGAAGTCCACCTCTAGAATTGAAAGTCGGAAGGGGAGTATCCCTCGGCATCGTGATCGTCACCACGGCCTCCTGCACGCAGGATCAGCCCGGGCACGGTGGTTCGGTAGCGCATCATGCGTCACCGAGCGGGAGAGACCTTCGGTATCGCCAGCTACGACGACCCGAAGGACAACCCGCACGTGATGACCCTCTCCTCCTCTGGAGCCTCCCCCGCTCAAGACGTCCACCGCGAACGCGGCGACGCAGTCGCGGAACGGCTCGGGGTCCGACCCGACCACGGACTCGACGCGAGCGAGGTCGCCACCCGCACCACCCGCTACGGCGCCAACGTCCTGGCCGAAGCCGCTCGCACCCCGGCGTGGAAGCGGCTGCTCGCGCAGCTCACCGACCTGCTCATCCTCATCCTGATCGCAGCTGCGGTCGTCGCGTTCGCCGTGTCGGGCGAGCTCAAGACGCCGTTGGTCGTGCTCGTCGTCGTGGTGTTCAACGCGATCATCGGGTTCATCCAGGAGAACCGGGCCGAGAAATCGCTCGATGCCTTGAAGAAGATGCTGGTCATCCAGACCCGCGTCAGGCGCGACGGCCAGCTGGTGAACTTGCCTGCGAGCGATCTCTTGCCCGGTGACATCGTGATGATCGAGGCGGGAGATCGCGTCCCAGCGGACGGGCGGCTGTTGTTCGCCAACTCCCTCGAGCTCGAAGAAGCCGCACTCACCGGTGAGAGCCAGCCCTCCAACAAGGTGATCGACGTCATCGACCGAGACACCGTGCCGCTCGGCGATCGCAAGAACATGGTCTACATGAACACCACGGTGACGCGCGGCCGCGGCGAGTTCATCGTCACCGCCACCGGCATGGAGACTGAGATCGGTCGGATCGCCGGCATGTTGCGGGCCACCGAGACCGACAAGACCCCGCTGCAGAAGCAGCTCGACGGTCTCGCTCACAGTCTGGCCAAGCTCGCCGCGGTCATCGTGATCGCGGTGTTCGTCATCGGTCTGATCCGCGGCGACAGCGCCAGCGAACTGCTGCTCACCGCGGTCGCCCTCGCGGTGGCGTCGATCCCCGAGGGCCTTCCGGCGGTCACGGCCGTCACGCTCGCCATCGGCGTGTCGAAGATGGCCAAGCAGAATGCGATCGTCAAACGCCTCGCATCGGTCGAGACACTCGGTTGCACCAGCGTCATCTGCAGCGACAAGACGGGAACGCTCACGCTCAACCAGATGACCGCGGTCGAACTGATCACGCAGCTCCGCCCGCATCGGGTGACCGGCGATGGATACGCCCCCGTGGGCGCGATCGAACACGTCGACGGCGACGTGCAGGTCTCACTCGAGGCGGCGTTGATGCCGATGGCGTTGTGCACCGACGCAGCCGTTCGCCGGATCGACGACCGGTGGGATCTGGTCGGCGACCCCACCGAGGGCGCCCTCGTTGTCCTCGCGGCCAAAGGTGGCATCTCGATCGACGAGGTTCGCACCGCGCACCCCCGCCTCGAAGAGGTCCCCTTCGACTCGGCGAACAAGTTCATGGCAACCGTGCACGAACTCGTCGACGGAAACGGCCACCGCATCGTCATGGTGTATGCCAAGGGTGCACCCGACGTGTTGTTCGATCGTTCGTCGCACGTGATCGGTTTCGACGGCGCCGCCGAGCCCATCGAACATCACCTCGACTCGCTGCACGAACACAACGACCGCCTCGCGTCGCAGGGTCTTCGGGTGCTCGCCGTCGCGCAGCGAGAGCTGACGCCCGCCGACTGGCAGGAGTTCTCGGCAGACGGCGGCGAACCGATCGGGCTGGTGCGCGACCTCACCCTCGTGGCACTCGCCGGCATCGTCGACCCACCCCGGCCGGAAGCGCGGCTGGCGATCGCCGAGGCGCACGCCGCCGGCATCGCCGTGAAGATGATCACCGGTGACCATGCATCGACGGCTGCCGCCATCGGGCGCGAGCTCGGCCTCACGGGTCTCGCGGTCACCGGCAACGACCTCGACAAGATGGACGACCGAGAGCTCGCAGAGCGCATCGACGACATCACCGTGTTCGCCCGCGTGGCCCCCGAGCACAAGATTCGGCTCGTCGCTGCGCTCCAGGAGAAGGGCAACGTCGTCGCGATGACCGGCGACGGAGTGAACGACGCTCCGGCGTTGAAGAAGGCCGACATGGGCGTCGCCATGGGCATCACCGGCACGGAGGTGACGAAGGAAGCGGCCACGATGGTGCTCGCCGACGACAACTTCGCCACGATCGTGAAAGCCGTCGGGCGAGGCCGCACGATCTACGACAACATCGTCAAGTTCGTGCGCTTCCAGCTGAGCACCACACTCGGGTTCGCGGCTCTGTTCCTGCTCGCCGCGATCTTCGACATCGCCAGCGGCAAGCCGTTCACCGCGATCGCCATCCTGTGGGTGAACATCATCATGGATGGGCCGCCTGCGATGGCGCTCGGCCTCGACAAGGGCGGGTCCGACGTGATGGAGCGCCGCCCTCGTCCGATCACCGAGAAGATCCTCACCCCGACCCGCTGGGTCGCCGTCGGATTCGCCTCGACCATGATGGCCATCGGCACGCTTGCCGTGCTCGTGTTCGCCCCCGGTCCCGAGGCCGAGGCCGGCACCGCCACCGTCGCCGGCACGATGGCGTTCAACACGTTCGTGATCTTCCAGTTCTTCAACATCCTCAACGCGCGCAGCGACCGGCAGTCGGTGTTCACGAGGTTCACCTTCACCAACTCCCTGCTGTGGGTGTCGCTCGCCGCCGTTGCGCTGCTCCAGATCGGCGTCACCCACGTCGGGTTCGTGCAGGACCTGTTCGACACCACCTCGATCTCGTTCGGCCAGTGGCTCGTCTGCATCGCAGTCGCC
>JAYUSX010000050.1:0-15520 GCA_043755475.1 Actinomycetota bacterium | reverse complement strand
TGTTCATCATCGGCATCGACCCCCACAAGGGGTCACACACCGCAGCAGCGGTCGACCGAGACAAGGTCGTGATCGACACGATCCGTGTCGACGCCGACCGCGATCAACGAGCCCGGCTGCTCGCCTGGGCGGCACGATTCGAACCACGCTCATGGGCGGTCGAAGGAGCAACCGGCATGGGCGCCCTCCTCGCCCAACAGCTCGTCGCAGCCGGCGAGCATGTGGTCGATGTCCCGCCGAAGTTGTCGGCCCGGGCACGTCTGCTCGAGTCGGGTCGCAGCGACAAGACCGACCCGAACGACGCACGTTCCGCGGCGATCGTCGCGTGGCACAACCCGACCCTGAACGTGGTCGCCGGCCTCGACGAGCATCGGGTCGTGCTGCGGCTGCTCGCGGACCGCGATCACCAGATCACCGCGCAACGCACCCGCACCATCAGCCGCCTCCACGCCCTGTGTGTCTGCTCATCGAAGGCGGCACCAAACGATCCCTCACCGCGAGCAAAGCCACTGAACTCCTGGACTTGGTGACCGTCGACGGGCCGATCACCGCGGAGCGCGTGACGACCGCGCGACAATTCATCGTCGAGATCGCCACCCTCGACCAGGCACGGATCGACACCCGCAAACGCGCCGCCCAGACCATCGCTGCGACCGCGACCTCGCTCACCGACATCCATGGCATCGGCCCGGTCACTGCGGCGATCATCCTCGGCCGCGTGCCCGACATCGCACGGTTCCCAACGTCAGGTCACTTCGCCCGGCACAACGGCACCGCACCGATCGAGGCGTCGTCCGGGCCGAAGAAACGGCATCGTCTGAACCCGCGCGGGGACCGCCAGCTGAACCACGCGATCCACATGGCCGCAGTCACCCAAGTCGGCCACAACACCCCAGGCCGCGTCTACTACCTCCGCAAGCAAGCCGAGGGAAAGACCCGCAAAGAAGCGATGCGCGCGCTCAAGCGACACATCAGCGACGCCGTCTACCAACGCCTCGTCACCGACGCCCGCCGCTAACCCGACCTCGAGTTGAAAGAGATCTTTCAACTCGTGCAGGTGGGTCCGGGAGGACAACGCGAGGACGACACTGAATCCAGCGTGGCCGGCATCTCACCTCACACGACCCGGCTCTTCGGAACAGTCACTCCCGAACCCGACAACCACGCTAACCGCGCCCACCCCAAGCCAACTTCGACGCGCCCGCAACCACCCTCGAACACCGCACTTGACACAAAGAGGATTCGATATGGCGCTCCTGTGCAAGCTGGCAAGAACGTCGTGCCTGCAACGCGGGGTCGACGTCGTCAATCCCGCAACGCACCACTAGGTCGGAGCCCGACGTCAGGCGGAGGCGCCGCTGTATCGGCGGGTACCGCGCACCCAGACGAACCGGGTGAGGGCGAACGCCAGCACCAGGAACCCGACGGTGATGGCGCCCCGTTCCCACGTGAGCCTGCCGGTGAGCGACTCCGACGGCACGGTGACGGCGAAGCCGATCGGCACCAGGTAGGTGAGCAGCAGGCGCAACCATGCGGGGTACACCGTCACCGGGTACTGCCCCGCCCGATACAGGCCCGTGAACAACTCCTGCACCTCGTTCATTCGCACGAACCAGAAGGCACCGCTGGTCACGATCAGCCACAAGCAGTACACCAACGTGCTCCCGGCAGCCAGACTGGCGGCGAATGCGAGGACATCGACGACGCGCAATGAGGTGTCGAGCCCGGTCACCCCCCACACCAGCACCACCAGCCCGAGCGCCACGTCGGTGAGCCGCCACACACGGAACTCGCGCACGCCCGACAACAGCTGCGAATCAACCGGCTTGGTGAGCACGTAGTCGAAGGTGCCCTGCCGCACGTCGGTCATCACCCGACCCATGTTGGGTTCGATCACGAACCCGATGATCCCGCCCACCATCGTGTACACGCCCATCACCACCAGCAGCTGCGGACGGGTCCAACCATCGAGGGTGTCGGTGCGATCGAAGATGAGGGCCAGCACCACGAGCCCGGTGCCCAACGCGACGACCGACTCGATCATCTGGAGCACGAAGTTGGCGCGGTACTGCAGCTCGTTCATCACGCCCACCCGAAGGTGCAGGCCGGCGAGGCGGAGGCCGGCGAATCGCCTGCGCACGACCTCACGATCGGTGGGGGGTGACGAACTCATCCGTTCACCGCCGTGTAGGCCTTCACGCCTCGGCGCCACATCAGGTTCACCCCGACCGTACCGATCGCGATCCACATCAACTGGCGCAGCAGTCCCTCGACCAGTTCGGCATTCGTGATCGGACCGACGAGCGACGTGATTGGGAAGCCGAACGTCGACTCGAACGGCAGGTACCGCGCCAGGTCCTGCACCCAGTCGGGCATCAACGCAACCGGCAGCAGCCGACCCGACAACAGCAGTTCGAGCGCGAAGTAGACCTCGAAGATCGCGGTCACGCGGGTGGTCCAGAACGTGATCATGCCGAGCATCCAGAGCAGCAACGAGCGGATCAGATACGCCCCCCAGATCGCGACGGCGAACGCAGCGATCTGGGCGACCGATGGAGACAGCTCCGGCTTGAAGATCAAGGTCAACGCGCCGGCGATCGGCAGCCACAGGACGATCACCACCAGCTTGTATCCGGCGAACGAGCCCAGGTCGTAGTGGATCGGGTGGATCGGTCGCACCAACTGCGCCGAGAGCGTCCCCTCCCGGATCCTCTCCTCCCAACCGAAAGGCGTGAAGACGATGTTCATGTTCCGGACGAGGGTCCACACGATGTAGTAGGCGGCAAACGTTCCCGCCGTGTAGCCGTCGATGTCTCCGCCCTGTTGGCGAGCGATCGTCGACCAGACCACGAGGTAGATGACGGGCTCGGTGATCATGCCGATCATGTAGAAGTAGTTCGCCGCCCGGTACTGGAACTGCTCCATGATCGACGTTCGGGCGAGGGTCGCATACAGCCGCACCATCGAGCGCACCCGACCATCGCGCTGCTCACCATCGAGGACACCAATGCGGGGCTGACCCTCGACCGCGACCAGTTCGGTCACCGTTCCACCGTCCCACTGGCGAAGGCCAGCTCGATCACGTCGTCGATCGGCGGGTCCTCCACCGTGAGGTCGCGCACGTCGTACTCGGACAGCAACCGTGCGGTCACCGACGCGGTCTGGCTGCGTTCGATCCGCAGCGTGGTGCGCGTGCCGATGTGCTCCATCACCTGTCCGTAGGACGAGAGATCGGATGGCTCGTCGAGGGTGACCACGAGCGTCTTGTGACTGGCGAACCGCTCGGCCAGCTCGCGCAACTGACCGTCGAAGAGGATGACGCCGTGATGGATCACGATCACGCGCTCGCACAGCGCCTCGACGTCGGCCATGTAGTGCGTGGTGAGCATCACGCTGGCGCCATGACGCTGGTTGTAGTCGGCGAGGAAGCTGCGGATGCGGCGTTGCATGGTGACGTCGAGGCCGAGCGTGGGTTCGTCGAGGAACAACACCCGGGGCCGATGCAACAGCGAGTTGGCGATCTCGGCCTTCATCCGCTCACCCAGCGACAGATTGCGCACCGGCTTGTCGACGAGCGACCCGATGTCGAGCAGTTCGATCAGCTCGTCGCGTTGCGCGAGGAACGAGCGCTCGGGCAGCCGGTAGATCGCTCGCGTGAGCTGGAAGCTGTCGAGCGCCGGCAGGTCCCACTGCAGCTGATTGCGGTTGCCCATCACCAGGGTGATCTGCTGCAGGTAGTCGGCCTGACGCCGCCACGGCTGGAACCCGAGCACCCGGCACTCCCCATGCGACGGGTGCAGCAGACCCGAGAGCATCTTGAGCGTGGTGGTCTTACCGGCGCCGTTCGGGCCGAGGAAGCCCACCACCTCGCCCGGCGCGATCGTGAAGCTCACCTTGTCGACCGCCGTCACCTCGCGCCGCCGCCGCTTCACGAGGCTCTTGAATGCTGCCGCCAGGCCAGGGTCGCGCACCGGCACCTCGAACACCTTGCCGAGCCCGTCCACGGTGATCACATCGTCGGCCATCCGCGCAACCTAGCCCCAGCCTGGTCACCGACTCCCACGAGTTGATCCCATCGAACCGATCGCGCTTCGGCCGCGCTCAGACCGTGTCGGATCGGTGACGATGCAGGCGCCTGCACCCGCGGGTCGGATGGCGCGGGAGGAGCGCCGAAGTGAGGCGATGACCGTGTCGAAGGCGTGACGATCGAGTCGCCTGACGCGTCCACGGTCGGGCCGGGGAGTACAACTGGTCCACGCTGCCTTTCCCGCCGGAGCCCGAGTTCGCGATCAGCGGCCGGGCGCCGTGACGATCGATGCTCAGGGCCGCCCGTCGCGGATCGACTCACCTAACTCGGGTGGCTCGCGAACGACGGCGATCCTCATCGACGGTGAGTGGGTCACCGACCCTGCCGTGATCGCGCCCGAGATCCCCGTCACGGTCTCGGCCTGGGTCTCGCAGGAGACGCCTGAGCAAGGGCTTCGCCCGCTGTCCGCTCTCGACGCAGACGGATCCGTCCTGTGGGAGCGTGACGATCTTCTGATCGTCGACGGAGAGGGCTTCTGGTTCGGTGTGGTCGACGATGTGCTGCCGGCCGTCACGTGCGTCCGGCACACGATCACCGACGTCGGCGACGCACAGTGCGACCAGTTCCGCACGGGCACCTACGACGTTGCAACCGGCACGGCGATCTGGGAGCGCGACGGCTACCACGCGTCGGCCGTCGGCGGCGACGGCTTCGTCCTCGCCCCGAGGGAGAGTGGAGGTTGGGAGATGCTCGACCTTCGCGCGGGCAAGCGGGCTGCGACCGATCAGGTGTGGTCTGCGCTGCGCGCCTTCTCGACCGAGTGCTGCGGCGGCGACACCTCCCAGCGCGCCGAACGTCACGGCGGTGTCGTGTTCATCGTCAGCGAGGGCATGGTGCGCATCTACCTTCCGAAGTGGGCCAGCCATCCCACCGTGTCGCTCGAACTGATCTGACTCTCACCTCACCTCACCTCACCTCACCTCACCTCACCTCACCTCACCTCACCTCACCTCACCGGTGAGAACCGGCGGCAGCGACGGCTCATCGGTTGGGTGGCGTGTCGGGCCGCGCTCGATCAGCGGTACTGCACGCCGGGGATGACGCACAGCAGCTCGAACGCCAGATTGGCGGCCAGTAGAGCGGTGTTGCCGCTCGGGTCGTAGGCCGGGGCGACCTCGACGACGTCTGCACCGACGAGAGCGAGGCCGCGGCAGCCCCTGATGATCTCGAGACCTTGCGCTCCGGTGAGCCCACCGATCTCGGGGGTGCCGGTACCGGGGGCGATGGAGGGATCGAGGCCGTCGACGTCGAAGCTCACGTAGCACGGGCCAGCGCCCAGCTGGGTTCGGACTTCGTCCATCAACGGCACCAGCGAGCGATGCCAGCACTCCTCGACCTGCACCACACGACCACCCTGGTCGCGCATCCAGTCGAAGTCCTCGGCTGCGTAGCCGGTGCCGCGCAGACCGATCTGCACGGTGCGAGTCGGATCGACCAGCCCGTCGTCGATCGCGTGGCGCAGCCAGCTCCCGTGCGTGATCCGCTCACCGAACATGCTCCGGTTCACATCGGCATGGGCGTCGATGTGCACCATGCCGACGGGTCCACGAGCCGCATGAACCGCCCGCAGGATGGGATAGGTGATCGTGTGATCGCCGCCGAGCGAGATGGGCACCGTGCCGGCCGCACACAGCGGTCGGTAGTGCTCGGTGATGATGTCGATGCTGGCGGCAAGGTTGAAGGTGTTCAGCGCGACATCGCCGAGATCGCCGACATCGAGGCTGTCGAACGGTGCCGCCCGGGTCGCCATGTTGTACGGGCGCAGGAGACACGACTCGGCGCGGATGTCGCGCGGCCCGAAGCGCGCGCCGGGACGGTTGGACGTGCCGACGTCGAGGGGCACGCCCACGATCGCCACATCGAGCGGCCGGTCCACCGGCGGCAGGCGCATGAAGGTGGCCGGCCCACCGAATCGCGGCATGGCGTTGCCGCCGAGTGGTTGTGGGCGTTCGGACATCGGGGCCTCGATTCCCGTCACGTCCCTGCGAACACAGGAGGGAGGTAGATCGCCGGGTCGGCTGCCGCCAGCGAGAACGCACAGGTGCCTGGGTTGCAGTCGATGCCTTCCGCTTGGGCGGGCAAGGTGAGCACCACGTCGATCGCGCCCGCCGCATCGGCCGTGATGATCGGCTCGGGCTGCACGATGCACGGCTCTTGACCCTGGATGCACACCACGACCGTGAGCCCGCTGCCGGGGGCGAGCGAGGCTCCGAGCACCTGGAACGATCGAGGGTCGGCGGTGGGAACCAGTTCGAGCGTCGGATCGTCCGGAACGAGTTGGGCCGGGTCGAATGCCAGCTCGACCTGCGCGCTCGGGCTGCCCGGGTAGCTCACGCGAACGACGCAGGGTGTGAGTCCGCAGTCGACGGCTTCGAACTGCCCGGCCGGATCCGCCAGCACTCGAGTGATGACGTACGGCACGACGATCGCCCCGCCGCTCGGCTCGGCATCGCCCGCCGGCACCTCGACGCATCGCTCCGTCTCGGCGGCATCACAGACGTGGATGCTCAGCCCCTCGACGGCGTCGCCGACGAGGTTGGCCACCTCGATCGCGACCTCCTGGCCGTCGACGAGTGCGGTACTCGGCGTGACCGTGAGGTCGACCGCCGAGCGCTGCGGCGAATCAGGATCGAAGGTCAGCGTGATCAACGGCGCACCGGGAACGAGACCGATGTCGTCGCCGATGGAAAGGCGGAGGACACACCGACCCACCTCTGCCGCGCAGTCCACCTCGGAGTCGTGCGGAATGATCCGACGCACATCGACGGTGGCCGCGCCGTTCGCGAAGGTGCCGAACGTGCTGTTCGCGCCGGTCCAGCACACCCGCAGGTCCTCGAGATCGCACTGCACCACACGAGCCGCGGGATCGAATCCGGCGCCCATCACCGTGACGGATTGCTGATCGATCAGCCCGTCGGTCACGTCGGCGGTCAGCGTCAGCGCACCTGCCGGCGCGGTCGTCTCCGGAGGGACGGTCGTGATCGTGGTTGCGACGGCAGCTTCGGTCGTCTGGCTCGACGAGTCGTCGTCCGATCCGCAAGCTGCCGTCGTCCCCACGAGGGCGAACACGGCCAGAACCGTGGCAGCACGTGATGATCGATTCACTGCAGTTGCCTCCTTCGACGCGGCGTGCGCTCACATCTTGGCCGCCCTCTGGTTCGTTCGGGTGGACACGGTTGAAGGTTCCCTCATCTCGCGAATGCGCCGCGGGCCCGCCAGCGAGGAAAAGTGCAGCAGTCGGTCGAGAGGCTGCGTCAGACTGACCCGGTGACGATCGAGATGACACCCATCGGTGTAGTGCGCAACGACCGGTCCGAGGCGGTCGACGACGACTGGGATCGAGTGAACAGCACCATCCAGCTCGACCTCGACCTCCTGGGAGACGATGCGACCGCCGGGCTGCGTTCGTTCTCGCATGTGGAGATCGTCTTCGTGTTCGATCGGGTGGACCCCGATGGTGTGGTGCGCGGCAGCAGGCATCCACGAGGGAACCCGGAGTGGCCCGAGGTCGGCATCCTCGCCCAGCGGGCCAAGAACCGACCGAACCGCGTGGGCACCACGGTGTGCGAGCTGATGGCCGTGCGACCGGGCGGCATCGTGGAGGTGCGCGGGCTGGATGCGATCGACGGCACCCCGGTGATCGACATCAAGCCGTACATGGCCGAGTTCGGTCCGCGCGGCGATGTGATCCAACCATCGTGGAGCAGCGAGCTGATGGCGGGCTACTGGACGCTCGGAACCGACGAGCACCAGCAGGTCGACCCCGACCGTTGGCTCGCAGAGGTGTTGCGTTCGCCCAGCGATCACGGTCGGCTCGACCTCGTGGTGCGCCGTCCGGACAACAACGAGCGCGAGGTGCTCGTGTCCGGTGAACTCGACCCGGCCGTCGGACTCGTCGGTGACAACTGGCTCAGCCGTGGCAGCCGGTCGCGGGCCGATGGGTCTGCCGACCCAGGCGCTCAGCTCAACATCATGAACTCGCGCTGTGCTCGGTTGGTGGCCGGCGGCGATGAACGGATGTCGTTGGCCGGCGACCAACTGTTCGTCGATCTCGACCTGTCACCCGAGAACCTCCCTGCGGGAACCCGGCTACAGATCGGTTCGGCGGTGATCGAGGTGACCGCCACCCCGCACACGGGCTGCGCGAAGTTCACGCGGCGGTTCGGGCTCGCAGCGCATCGTTGGATCAATGGCCACGTCGGCAAGCAGCACCGGCTCCGAGGCATCTGCGCCAAGGTCGTCGTGGCCGGAACCATCAGCGCAGGCGCCGAGATCGTGAAGCTATGAGGTGGTTCGCGGCACCACGGGTGTGGGCGCGAGCATGAAGCCGGTGCGGAGCTCGTCGGCGGAGTCGACCACGCTGAACCGCGTGACCGCCTGGGCGTGCGGCGAGAGACGGCGATGATCGCTGGCGCTGATGCAGGGCAGGATCGGCTCACGGAACCACGGCGCATAGAACTCGACGTTCGGGATTGCCCTCCTGTGGTCGGACAGGTTGGGCGTTCCGCCATGCCACGCGCGCACGTCGCGGATCTGCACCGAGCCGGCAGGCGCGGGGCACACCGTGCTGAGCCGCATCCACTCGGGCTCTTCGTCCAGGGTGGGAATGGGCGCGCGCGAATGCTGTGAGCCGGGGATCTGCCGGGTGGGGCCGTTGAGCGGCGTCGAGTCGACCGTCAACACGTTCACGCACACGTAGGGGCACGGCAGGTCACGTGTCGAGAGATGGCCACGCGGGTCGGAGAACGAGCTGAACGGGGTCTTGCGTGGGTCGACGAAGTCGCGCATGTCGGAGTGCAGCGGTTGGTACTGGATGGCGCCGGGTAGGCAGAAGTCGCCGCTGGCAGCGCGCAACATGTAGTCGGCCGAGCCGAAGATCGCCGTGACGATCGGCGTCACGGTCGGAAGGTCGACGAGCATCTGCCATGCCGGGAGATGCAGCATGCTCCTCGTGATGCTCGACCCGCCGAAGGAGTAACGATGCGAGCCACGATTGCCCGAGCGGTCGGGGTCGAGCGCGGTGATCGCGTCCATCGCCTCGTCCGCCGCCGTCCGTATCTGGGCGAGCTGGTCTGGGTCGAGGGCATTTCGCACGACCACGAATCCGTCTCTCTGGAAGATCCGCACGGCGCGCTCGACCTCCGAAGCGTCGAGCACCTCGAGGCCGCGGATGCCGTTGTTCGCCTGGAGAGAGGACCGGCGCCGATGCAGCTCCGCCTCGTCCAGCTCGGTTGCATTCGGTTCGTCGGCGGTCATGGGCGATCTCCCGTACGGAGGTGGCGGTGCGTTCGAACCGTACTCACGATGCCCTGGGGCGCGGTAGATCACGGATCGCGGCGTCGGTATCGTGGCCGTCATCCGGCGCACGCATCCCCCGCTCAGCACTCGATACACCGCAGACGACGGGCGCGACGTTCCGCTCGGCCACCCCGCTCGCCCGATGTGGCGTGGCCGGGTGCACCTGGTTGCACTGTGGTTCGTCGTGCCTGCAATGGGGTTGCTCATCGCATCGGCCGAGGGTCGGCGCGCTCGCATCGGCACGGTGGTCTACGCATTCGGCCTGTGCTCGATGTTCACGACCTCGGTCGTGTACCACCGTTGGGTACACGGCCTCCGGGCCCGCGCCATCTGGCGTCGCCTCGACCACGCAGCCATCTATGCCGCAATCGCAGGCTCGGCGACGCCGTTGGCCTTGGTGTCGATGGCGCCCGGCACCGGTCTCGCGCTGGCGCTCGCCCTGTGGGCAACGGCGCTCCCGGGCGTCGCGCTGAAACTCGGCCACTGGCACCATGGCGATGTGATGGGGACGGTGCTCTACTTCGTGTTGAGCGCCGAATGCCTGGCCGTCATCCCCGCCCTGTTCCGCAGCGACGGTGCGACGCCGGTGGTGCTGTGTTTCGCTTCCGGTGCCGTGTACGTCGCAGGTGCCATCATGTTCGGTCTCAAGCGTCCGTCGCTCCGACCCGGCATCTTCGGTTATCACGAGGCCTGGCACGCGATGACGGTGGTCGCCGCAGCCACACACTTCGTCGCGGTGTGGATCACCAGCACCTGACGGCACGTCGCATCCGACCTGTGACCCGGCCGGCGTGCCGCCTCGTCGCGATCTTCGCTGGCCGAAGCTCACCACGTTCACGCTCCTCTCCGACGTGACCGTTGGCCGTGAGGTCTGGATCAGCGGGCGGCAGACTCAGTTGCCGCGAGGCCATCACCGGCGGTGCATCGAGGTCAGGGCCCTCGACCGCTGAGCCGATGTTTCAGTGCGGGCAGAGCGCGGTCAGCAGCCGTTCCAGGTGATGGAGTTGGTAGAGGCTGAAGCCGGCGGTCACGACGATGCTCGACCACAACACCACGAGCTGACCGCGATGCGGGTTCGGAACGGGCGGTTCCAGGAGCGCACCCATCCGTGAAGCGACACCAAGGCCCGAGAAGCCCGCGACCGTCGGCGGGGGCGTCTGCAATGCCACCTTGCCGAGCGTGATCGCAACCAACCGGCGGTCACCGCACACCGCGGCAGCGGCCTCATCGGCCCATCGTTCGATCGAGTAGTTGACCCTCCGAGCGAGAGTGCGCAACGGCGGCAGCGCTGCAGCCGCGAGTTCCGCCGTGAGCAGGTAGCGGTCGTGCCGGTAGTGGGCATGAGCTCGTTCGTGGGCGACCACGATTCGTTGCTCGTCCTCGTCGAGCATGTCGACCATCGCTGTCGAGATCACGATCTGTCCCGCCCGGCCCGGCAAGGTCACCGCGTACGGCCTGCGGCTGGGAGCAATGTGGATCGGACGCGGGCTCGCGAGCCGAAGCGCCCGGTGTTGACGCAACAACTTGATCGTGCGCACCGCGCCCGAGATGACCAAGGCGACGGACGGGACGCCGAGCCAAGCAGGCACAGCATCGTGAAGCCCCATCGCGCGGGCACACCACTCGAAGCCGGAGCCGATGACCGGGGCATGGGCCAGGAATGCAACGGAGATGACCAGCGCCGTCGGAAGGGCCGCCACGACCACCAGGACGAGCGCGATGGTGACGAACCTGGTCGCGAGCCGCGGCGGGAGACGGCGATGAGCTGAGGTCGCGATGGCGGCGACGCCAAGCGTCACCAGCAACGGATATGCCAACGAACCCAGCATCAGCCTCTGCCCTCGTGGGAGTCGGCCTTGTCGAGCATCGCTTGAATCGCTCGGGCCTCTCGCGCCGGCAAGCCTCCGATGAACCTGCTCAACACCTGGGCCCGATCCGACGACGAGTCGAGCAGTTCACCGATGCGTCGCACCGCGAGATCGGGCTCATCGACAGCCGCCGCATACGCGAATGCTCGTCCCGCCGGAGTACGCACGACCAATCCCTTGGTCTGCAGCCGGGTGAGGATCGTCGCCACGCTGGTGTATGCGTATCCCGCATCGAGGCGCGCGTTGATCTCGCCAGGGAGCAGCGGGCCGTCAGCTGACCACAGCACGCGGAGCACATCGTTCTCGAGAGCGCCATCAGGTCGTCGTGTCATGCACATCCTCCACCGGGCGACACCCGTTCGCGAACGGCATGAATATACTTCTACATCGTGTAGTTGCTCTGCTGTCGGGGCGCTGCCGGACTCGACAGCCAATGCCTGCCACTTTTCACCACCGCCTCACCCTGCTCGCCCTCATCGTGTGCACGATGATCGCAGGTGTCGTCGGACTCACGTCCAGCACCGTTTCGGCCCACAACACGCTGGTGTCCAGCGACCCGACCGACGGCGCCGAGCTGTCGACGGCGCCGACGCAGATCACGTGGGTGTTCGACAAGGTGGTCCCGCTGGACACGATGACGGTCACCCTGATCGACGCCACCGGCGCCCGGAGCGAATTGAGCGGCTCGATCCACGGTGCCGCCGGCGACACCCAGGTCGTCACCCCGCTCCCGACGTTGCAGCCCGGATCCGTGTCCGTGCGGTGGCGCCTCGTCGGTCCCGACGGCCACCCTGTGACCGGGCGCGTCGACTTCACGATCACCACACCCGCCCCCACCACGACCGGAGCGGCCACCGCAGTCACGCCGATCTCTCCCGGTGTGGCGACGCCAACGACGACACCGACGACGTCACCGACCGTGTCCGCTGCGGACCTGTCGATTGACCCGGCCGACGGCGCTCGCTCAACGCCCACGGTCGTCCGCTGGATCCTGCGCTACGCCTCGTACCTGGCGATCATGGCCATCGTCGGCATCCTCGCCACCACGGCGTTCGTCTGGATCGGCGCCGGCGGTCACGCGCTCTTGCAGCGCATCCTCGGCCGCGCGTTGTTCGCCACCGCCGGACTCGGATTCGTGCAGCTGCTCGTGGTCGCGTCCGACGTGAGCGGCAGCGCTCCGTGGGAATCGTTCGGTTCGATCGGCGCGGCGACCACCACGGACGCCGGGATGGCGTTCGCGATCCGGATTGCGCTGGCGCTCACTCTCTGGTTGGTGTTGTTCCAGCTCCGAATCGCCCACGCTGACATCTACTGGACTGCCGTCGCGCTACCCGTGCTCGGGCTGGTCGCGACATGGGCGTTCGCTGGCCACTCCCGATCGATGCGTTGGCCCGCGATCGGTGTCGCCGCCGATGTCGCCCACCATGCGGCCGCGGCCGCCTGGATCGCCGGGCTCGCCATCGTGGGCTGGATCGTTGTCCCCAACACCTCAGCCGACGTGCTCGTGCCGACCGTCCGCCGATTCTCGCGGACAGCGGCGATCAGTGTCACCGTCCTCGTCGTCACCGGAGTCGTCCAAACCGTGCGACTCGTCGGTCGACCGTTCGATCTCCTCGACGCCAACCACGGTCGCTACCTCGTTGCGAAGGTGGTCGTGCTCGCCGCGATGCTCGGCATCGCCGACGCCAACCGCCGGCGCGTGGACCACCGGCTCGACGACCCGGACGTCGTGGGCCGCCATGTCGGGATGCTCCGCAAGGCGATGGTCACCGAGTTCGCCATCGGGCTCGTCATCATCGGAATCACCGCCGCCATGGTCGTCTCCCCACCGTCTTCGAGCACGACCGAGACCGGCGCGCCCGACAGCACCAATGTCACTCATATACTACACGATGTAGTAATTGCCTCCGAAAGGTCTCTCCCATGATCCGTCGCCTCACCGCACCCGCCATCGCTCTCGCACTCACCGCCACCCTCGCCGCCTGCGGGTCCGAGGACTCGTCGGCCGACACCACCCCGGCCACCGCGGCTCCTGGCGGATCCACGCCCACCGTCGCACTGAACACAGCTGACGTCGAGTTCGCCCAAGGCATGATCGCCCACCACGAACAGGCCATCGAGATGGCCGAGATCGCGCTCGATCCCAACGTCGGCGCCAGCCCGGAGGTCATCGACCTCGCCACCCGGATCAAGGGTGCGCAGGACCCCGAGGTGGAACTGATGACCGGCTGGCTCACCGCGGCAGGCGTACCCGTCGCGATGGACGTGAGTGATGGCCACGACATGTCGTCGATGGACGGCATGATGACCGCCGAACAGATGGATGCCATGGCAGCAATGACCGGGGCCGAGTTCGACCAGATGTGGCTCGAAATGATGATCGCCCACCACGAAGGCGCAGTCAGCCAGTCCGAAACCGTCAAGGCGGACGGCTCGAACGCCGACGTGCTCACGCTCGCCGACCAGATCATCACCGCCCAGCAAGGCGAGATCGCAGAGATGAAAGCCCTGCTCCAGGGCTGAGCACCTCTCCGCCGAGTGCACGCGGGCCGTACACGCTGAGGATCCGGGCATGCACGGGCGCTCGATACGTGCCCCGCGATCCTGACGGCACGCGGATGAGCGCACCCGCGCCACCCACGACCGCGATGCCGTCGGCCTCGACGTGCAGTTCGCCGTCGAGGACGTACACCCACTCGTCGTGGAGGTGTACGTCCGACCATTCCTGGCCACGCAACTCCCACTCGAAGAACGCAGGCCCTGCGGGATCGTGCTCGGCGGGCACGATCACTCGTCCCGTCGGGAGTCCCGGACGTGGGAGCATCGGCGCTGCGCAAAACAACTGTGGTGCGCGACTCCCCGTCGCCGCTGGGCCCGTTTGCCGTTCCCGACGGAGGATCGCGTACGCGAGCGCGTCGAAGCGGGTGCCGTCGGCCTGGCGCCAGGCGTCGACCATGCGCCCCTCGGAGCGGTAGCCGCATCGCTCGAACACGCGCTGCATCGCACGGTTGTCGCCGCGGGTCATCGCCTCGACGCGGTGGAGTTCCGGGTAGGTGTCGAAGAGGTGGTCGGTGAGCCATCTGAGCGCGGCCGTGCCGACGCCCCGCCCACGATCGGATGCGGCGAGGCGGAGGTCGATCAACGGGCTGCCGTCGACGACGTGGTCGAGGTCGAACGCCCGGACGAGGCCGACCCTGCGGCCGTCGTCGCGCACCCAGAACGCAGCGACGTCATCACCGGCGATCGCGATCGACGCGGCAGCGTCTGCCGTGAGGCGAGGGGCACCGTGGAACGGCCACTCGTTCGACACGAGGAACTCGATCGCCGCTGCGGCATCGTCTTCGAGGACTGGATCGAACGTGAGCGCCACGCCGGAAGCCTTGCACGACCGTCGAGACCACGAGCGGGTTTCAGCCTCCGTGCGCCGGTGCGGGGCCTGGGCAGACGCGGCTCCATGGGTCGGATGTCTCCGACGACGTCGCCCGGAAGTGGCCGCGAGGGCCTCCGGCGCGCTTGAATCGTGTACTGATGCGACCGAGTCACGCCGTCCGCGAGCGACACCTGCGCCTCGCCATCGCTGTCACGGCAGCGTGGGCAGTGCTCGCGTCGTGCAGCTCCGGCGACGGCAGTGTCGCCAGTGCGGGATCGCTCGCTGACGGCTCGACGACGAGCGTGGGGATCGCCGACGCAGCGACGTCCGCACCGCCCACCACCGTGCCCGTACCCGTCTGTGTGGTGGCAGCGCAGCCCGGCGACTCGCTCACGGCGATCGCCGAACGCAACGGCATCACGCTCGAGCAGCTGGAGCAGGAGAACCTTCTCGATCCGACTGACCTCTTCCTCCCCGGACACGAGTTCGACATCTGCATCGGCGACGGCGTCGACCAGGCCGACCCGACGCTCGTCGAGCCGCCACCGGCGGCGGTGATGCGCCAACAAAGCGAGTTGAACGAGCTGTTCGCGACCACCTCGATGCTGCCGCTCGGGGTCGACGGGGACTCGGGCGGGTTGACTCGCCAGGCGGTCTGTGCCGCGCGGATGGCCCTCGGGTTGCCCGTGCACAGCCGCCACCTGGTGCCCGGGAG
This sequence comes from Actinomycetota bacterium, assembly GCA_043755475.1. Classification (GTDB taxonomy): domain Bacteria; phylum Actinomycetota; class Acidimicrobiia; order Acidimicrobiales; family Ilumatobacteraceae; genus VFMC01. The sequence goes on along the minus strand of JAYUSX010000050.1, from coordinate 182 downwards.
CGACGAGGAGGCCACGATCTTCGCAGCGACCGAGCTCGGCATCCCGCGCGGCGCCCCGACCGACAGCGACAAATGGATCCTCATCGACCAGACCTGTCAGGTGATCTTCACCGGCGAGGGCAACGACCGGGTGGTGGACGTGTTCCCCACCTCCACCGGCGAGGCGGGTCACGACACCTTCA
>JAYUSX010000049.1:0-5974 GCA_043755475.1 Actinomycetota bacterium | reverse complement strand
AGCCGTCCTCGCAAGACCCTCGCATACATGACACCATCAGAGGCCTACGCACAGGTCGTTGCGGCCACCGCCTGAGAGCGCCCATCCTCAAGGCGGCGTCGGTTTTCTTCGCGACCGAGCTCGACGGTCGCCTGAAGAAGTAGTCACTTTCATCGATGCCCACCGGACGCGTGTGTCCGGTGGGCTGCGATGGGGGGTCGAGCCGATCTGCCACGTGTTGGAGATCGCCCCCACGACCTACTGGTCGGCCAAGGTCCGCCCACCATGCGCGCGTGTGCTGCGCGACCGCGAGATCGGACCGAAAATCGAAGCGCTGTGGAAGAAGAACTACTCGGTCTACGGCCGACGCAAGCTCGCCAAGGCCGCCCGCAAGGCCGGTCTCGACCGTCGAGGAACAACGCTCGACGGGCTGATCTGTCACACCGATGCCGGCAGTCACAATACACATCCATCGCGTACACCGACCGCCTCGACGACATCGGCGCAGCCCCGTCGATCGGCACCGTCGGCGACAGCTTCGACAACGCGATGGCCGAAGCGGTGAACGCGCTCTACAAGACCGAGCTGCACCGCAACCCCGCCGCGCTCGCCGACAACGGCGGCCCATGGCGCGGACTCGACGACCTCGAGATCGCGACCTGCGGATGGGTCGCATGGTTCAACGAACACAGACTCCACGGAGAACTCGACGACCTCACCCCAGCCGAAGTCGAAGACGCCTACTACCGTGACCAGTCTCAGGCCACAGCGGCCTGAGAAACCAACCCACCGAGCACCCGCACAACCCAGGCCGAATCAGTTGCTCAACACCACGAGCCTGGAGCTGCTCACTCGCAGCGAGATCGATCTCGATCGCGAGCTGCGAGTGGCGGGTGCCGCGAACATCGCTTCCGGCCTCGTCGGCGGGTTGATCGGATACCACGGCATGTCGGTCTCGGCGCTGAACCACGGGCTCGCTCGTAGCAGGCGACTGCCGGGACTCCTCGTCGCCGCGATGATCGTCGCCACCGTGGTGCTCGGTCCAGGGTTGCTCTCATACATCCCGCGCCTGCTCCTCGGAGGCTTGCTCGCCTACGTGGGTCTCGCACTGCTCCACGAATGGCTGGTCGCGTCCCGGTCTTCGTTCCGCACCGCCGATCACCTGATCGTCGTGGGCATCTTCGCACTCATCGTGGCGACCGACTTCGTGTGGGGCGTGGCGATCGGGTCGGTGCTCACCATCGTCTTGTTCGTCGTCGACTACAGCCGGATCGACGTCGTCGCCCACCGGCTGACGGCGAGCACCGCAACGAGTCGGGTGATGCGCGCCGCCGATCAGGCCGAGTGGTTGCGCGACCGCGGCGGGGAGATCGGGGTGTACACGCTGCACGGGTTCATCTTCTTCGGGAGGGCGACCACGCTGCTCGGCGAACTGAGCGGACGGATCAGCGACACGACGAAGGTCCCGCCTCGTTACCTGGTCATCGACTTCCGGCACGTCACGGGGATCGACGTCACCGCCGCACTGAGCTTCGCGAAGTTGCTCGACCTGATGGAACAGGCGGGCGGCGGGCTGGTGCTCACCGGTCTGTCGACGACTTCGTGGGAATGTCTCGAGCGTGGCGGCGTGCGCGATCGTTCGTCGGCCGTCACTGGCTCGGCCGTCCATCGATTCGATGATCTCGATCGCGGGCTCGAATGGTGCGAGGAGCAACTGCTCGCGTCGCGTCCGATCGACGACTCGGTCCGTTCAGGGCTACGGACGTTGATCCGCGACGCATCAGATTTGGATGCTCTGCTGCGCCACCTCGATCGGCTCGAGATCGGCGCCGGTGAACGACTGCTGGTCGAAGGCGATCGTTCGACCGAGCTGTATCTGATCGAGTCCGGCTCCTTCACGGTCGGGCTAGAACGGTCGGGCCCGAGCCTCGTGAGGCTACAGACGACGCACGGGTCCCAGATCCTCGGCGAGCTCGGCTTCTTCCTCGGCTCGCCCCGGAATGCGACCGTTGTCTGTGACCAGCCGGCCGTCGTGCACCGCCTGACGGTTGAGCGGTGGCGCGAGATCCGCGCCGAGTACCCCGAGGTCGCCCACACGCTCGACGCCGCAGTGATCTCCACGCTCGGCGAACGAGTGGCCCACCTGACGCGAGTCGTCGCCGCGCTCCAGGGCGGCTGACCGTCGAGCCGTCATCGACGCCAGCGGAAACGGCCGGCGCATCTTGTGGACGGCTTGCCTCGACACGTCAGGGCTCAGATCAGCGCGCCGAGGAGGTCGGAGAGCGCGACAGACGCCATGCACACCGTGGTATCGGCGGCACCGTAGTAGAGGTCGATCTGGTCTGCTGGTCGACGGAGAATCGCGCCGCACGGAAACACGACGTTTCCCACATCGCCAATTCGTTCGTATGTCTCGGTGGGCGACAGCAACCATTCGTCGCAGCGGCTGCGCACGATCCACGGCTCTTCCAGGTCGACGAGCACCGCCCCCACTCGGTAGATCGCGCCGGACATCGTGACGCGAACCCCATGATGGAGCAGGATCCAACCCTCCGTTGTCTCGATCGGAGGGGGCCCGATGCCGATACGTGCTGCGTCCCACCATCCGCCGGGCCGGCGAGTGATCACCTGTTCCGGAGTTCGCCAACTCACCAGGTCATCAGAGCGGGACAACCAGATGTCTGCGGCGCCGCGCGCCACGGCGACGGGTCGGTGCAGCAGCAACCAGTCGCCATCGATCCGACGAGGGAACAGTGCGGCGTTCTTGTCCTCTGGCGGCATCACGACTCGACCCGATTCGATCGAGATGAAATCGCTCGTCGTCGCGAGGTACACGCATGGTCCGGGTGCTCCGTAGGCAGTGCAGGTGATCACGTATCTCTTGATCTCATCGATCCACGAAACGCGGGCGTCTTCAAAACCCCATTCGCACCAGGTGCTGTCCGGGTCAGGGGAGAGGAGCGGCTCTGCCGCGACCTCCCACTCGGTGACGCCGTTGGGTGACGATGCGACATGGATGGACGACAGTCCACGTCGATCCTCGACTCTCAGCAGCAGCACGACGGTTCCATCGGCGAGCATCACCGCACCGGGATTGAACACCGACGTCGCCGGGAAGCCGAGATCATCGGCCGTGATGATCGGATTGCATTCATTTCGCCGAAACATGGGCGCTCCTGTTCGCATGGCTGTCGTCTTCCAGCCTGGACGGGGCCCAGGTCTGAGCGCAGAGAAGGAACGGTTCCGTCGTCATCGCCACGCCGCATGTGAGACGCATACCCCGACAGTGAGGCCCCAAAACGTGCCGGCACGATCGGGGCGTCACTCTCACAGCCGTGTTCACGCCTGCGTCCCGTCGGCAGTCGGCGGTCTCAAGACCACGCGCCGAAGGAGCTGCGCATTGAGTGCAACGATGATCGTCGACAGGCTCATCAAGACCGCGCCGACGGCCGGTGCGAGCGTCACGCCGGCCCACGAGAACGCTCCTGCGGCGAGGGGAATCGCGGCGACGTTGTAGCCGGCAGCCCAGGCGAGGTTCTGACGCATCTTCCGATACGTCGCCTTCGAAAGCCGAATGACTCCGACGACCGAACGGGGATCGTTGCTGGCAAGCACCACTCCCGCTGACTCGATCGCCACATCGGTGCCGGCGCCGATAGCGAGACCGACGTCGGCGCTCGCGAGTGCAGGCGCGTCGTTGACGCCGTCACCGACCATTGCCACCTTGTAGCCGCGCTGTTGTAACTGGGCGACCTTCTTCTGCTTGTCCTCGGGCAGGACTTCGGCGAAGACCTCATCGATGCCGAGCTCGGCTGCGACGGCCTCGGCGACCTGCCGCGCGTCGCCCGTGATCATTGCGACGCGTTGGATGCCGGCGGCATGCAGGTCGGTGATCGCTTGGCGGGATTCGGGGCGGATCTTGTCCTCGAGCGCGAGCGCGCCGACGATGTCGCCATCGCGGAACAGGTGCAGGACCGTTGCGCCGCGGCCGATCCACGTGTCGATGTCCGCACTGATCTCTTCGGGGATGTCGAGGTTGGCTTCGCGGACCATGGCGGGGCCGCCGACAGCGAAGCGGCTGCCTTCGATCATCGCCGCGACGCCCCGGCCGGTGCTCGCCGTGAAGTCGGACGCGACGGCGAGCGATCCGTGCTCGCGGGCCTCGGCGACGATGGCGCGGGCGAGCGGATGTTCGCTGTCGACCTCGACCCCACCTGCGAGCCGCAGCACCTCGTCGGTCGAGATCCCCGCGCCCGCCACCCCTGTCACGGCGTGGCGGCCCTCGGTGAGCGTGCCCGTCTTGTCGAACAGCACTGCGGTGACGGTGCGCATCCGTTCGAGCGCGAGGCGATCCTTGACGAGGATGCCGTTGCGGGCTGCGAGAGCTGTGGAGAGCGAGATCACCAGCGGAATCGCCAGCCCCAGCGCGTGTGGGCACGCGATGACGAGGACCGTCACTGCGCTGGACACCGCCTGCTTGGCGTCACCTGCCACCGTCCATGCGACGAAGGTGGCGACGGCCGAGCCAGTTGCGATGTAGAAGAGCCACCCGGCGAAACGGTCGGCGAGCACCTGCGCGCGACTGTTCGAGTTCTGCGCCTCCGTCACGAGTCGTCGAATGCCGGCGAGCGCCGTATCGTCACCGATCGCGTCGACGCGAACGCGAATGGATGAGTCGGTCGAGATGGTTCCGGCGACGACCTTGTCACCGGCGGACTTCGCGATGGGGTTGGATTCCCCCGTGATCATCGCCTCGTCGAGCAGCGCTTCACCGGCCTCGATGATGCCATCGGCGGGCACGCTTCCGCCAGCCCTGACCAGGACCAGTTGGCCGACCTCGAGGTCCGCGATCGCCACCGTTCGGGTCAGATCGCCGTCGAGGAGCTCTGCTTCGTCGGGGATCAGGGCAGCCAGGGCATCGAGGGCCCCTCGGGCCTGTCCGATTGCCTTCATCTCCTGCCAATGACCCAGCAGCATCACGGTGACCAGGGCCGCCAGCTCCCACCAGAACTCCAGATCGAACCACCCGAGGCTCGACGCCATCGACGACGACCATGCAACGGAGATCGCCATCGCGATCAGAAGCATCATGCCCGGCGCCCGGTCGCGCACTTCCGATACAGCGCCTTGCAGGAATGGCCATCCGCCCCAGAGATACACGAAGGTGCCGAGGACCGGTCCGACCCATGCGACACCGTTCAGGTGGTAGCCGAACCAATCCATGATCATCTCGCTGGAGACGACCACGGGAAGCGACACGATCAGCGTCAGCCAGAAGCGACGGCGAAAGACCGCTGGATCATGGCCGGCATGCTTGTCATGGCCGGCGTGTGGGTCATGGCCGGCGTGTGGGTCATGGCCGGCATGTGGGTCATGGCCGGCATGATGAACGTCGGTGCGTGGCGCGGGGTCAGCGTGTGCGACGTGGCCAGCGTGCGAGGTGTCGCTCGTTCCATCGAGATGCGCGTTCAAGGTGTTGCTCGATGGGAGCGGTGTCTTGTGTGCTTAGCAATGTTCATCAGCCGCCCAGTGCCTCGATGCGCCGATCCCGACTGGCGTCGGCGAGCTGCTGCAACTCCTCGTCCGGAGCGTGTTCGACGGCGATGAGTGCGTTGTCCGCTTGTCGCGACGAGCGGATCAGTTCGTCGAGCTTGCGTTGCAGTGCCGCAACCTGTCGGCTCTGGGTGTGTTGGATCACGAACACCATCACGAACGTCGTCAGTGCCGTGGCGCTGTAGAGCGCGATCTGCCACCAATCAGGAAAGCCGGTCGTCGCACCGATGAGCACCCAGGTCGTACCGACGGTTGCTGCGAGCGTGCCTGCGATCGCGTTGGCAGCGGCGTCGCCGACGCGGTGGAGCAGCCGGCTCTGGCGAGGTCCGGCGCTTCCTGGCGCGAGCGATGGTGTCGCGGTGACATGCGAGGTGAGCGGTGTGTCGGTCATGAGTGTGGTCGTGGCCATGCACGCGATCGGAGCCGGCGCCAACCGGCACCG
>JAYUSX010000048.1:0-5976 GCA_043755475.1 Actinomycetota bacterium | reverse complement strand
CACTGCGGACGTACAGCACCGCATGGTTCATTCTCGTGATCGGCATGGACACCACTCCGTCTCGCTGGTCACGACCCGATCAGGGTCGACGTTGGACTGATGGTCAGACCATAGCGGACGGCGTGGAGACGGGTGGGCACGGGCGAGCGGTGGGGTCTCGCGGTCAGTGCACCGTGCCCACTGCCGCGGCCGTGCGAGCGGCGCAAGCGCGCAACTCCGCGACGGGCAGTGCCCACGTGGTCAGCCCGGCGGCGTCGAGCGCCGCGAGCGTGGAGGCGACGCCGGCCGCGCCGGTGTCGAAGCTGTGGTTGGGCGAGGTGCTGCAGCGGTCGAACCCGTTGTCGGCGCGTGTCGGGCTGCACCTGGCGTGCCGGATGTCATGGAGCGCCGTGATGGCAGAAGTTGATACGAGTCGTAGCAAGTTTTGTGCGTCGGGTTACACTGCCGCCATGGCGATCGACCCGAAGAAGTGGACCATCAAGACGCAGGAGGCCGTTGCTGCCGCCATCGACCAGGCTCGTCAGCTCAGCAACCCCGAGCTCACCCCTGATCACGTCATGGCTGCGCTCGCCCGCCAGGACGACACGCTCGCTCCTGCGGTGCTGGCCAAGCTCGGTCTGGCCCCCCTCATGATCCGCAACAAGGCCGACGAGGCGGTCGCGAAACTTCCCAAGGCCTACGGCGGGGACGAGCCGCGGATGAACCGCGAGCTCACCAACGTGTTCGAGAACGCCGAGAAGTACCGCAAGGACCTGAAGGACGACTACCTCTCGGTCGAGCATCTGCTGCTCGCCATGAACGCTCGCCTCGGCGTGGGCAGCGAAGAGGTGCTCCAGGCGCTGAAGGAGGTGCGCGGTAGCCACCGGGTGAACAGCCAGAACCCCGAGGAGCAGTTCGCCGCGCTCGAGAAGTACGGCCAGGATCTCACCGCGCGGGCCCACGAGGGCAAGATCGATCCGGTCATCGGTCGCGACGACGAGATCCGACGTGTCATCCAGGTGCTGAGCCGGCGCACGAAGAACAACCCGGTGCTCATCGGAGAGCCGGGTGTCGGCAAGACCGCGATCGTCGAGGGCCTCGCTCGTCGCATCTCCGACGGCGACGTGCCCGAGGGCTTGAAGGGCAAGCGGCTGATCTCGCTCGACATCGGTTCGATGCTCGCCGGCGCGAAGTACCGCGGCGAGTTCGAAGAGCGCCTGAAGGCGGTGTTGAAAGAGATCACCGATGCCGCTGGAGAGGTCATCACCTTCGTCGACGAGATCCACACCATCGTCGGCGCAGGTGGCGCAGAAGGCGCGATGGATGCCGGCAACATGATCAAGCCGATGCTCGCCCGAGGGGAGCTGCGGATGATCGGCGCCACCACGCTCGACGAGTACCGCAAGTACGTCGAGAAGGATCCCGCGCTCGAGCGCCGGTTCCAACAGGTGTACGTGGGCGAGCCGTCGGTCGAGGACACGATCGCCATCCTCCGCGGGCTCAAGGAACGCTACGAGGTGCACCACGGCGTGCGCATCCAGGACTCGGCGCTCGTCAGCGCCGCCGTGCTGTCCAACCGCTACCTCACCAACCGCTTCCTTCCCGACAAGGCCATCGACTTGATGGACGAGGCGGCCAGCAAGTTGCGCATCGAGATCGACTCGTTGCCCACCGAGATCGACGTCGTCGAGCGGCGCATCCTGCAACTCGAGATCGAGCAGGTCGCGCTGCAGAAGGAGACCGATCTCGCGTCGAAGGAACGGCTCGAGGTCATCGAGGACGAGCTGGCCGATCTGCAGATGCAAACCGCCGAGATGCGGCGCCACTGGGAAGGCGAGAAGGAGGCGATCTCGGCCATCCGCATCCTGAAAGAGGAGCTCGAGCAGTTGCGCACCATCGTGGAGCGCGAGACCGACCTGAACCACGCGGCCGAGATCCGCTACGGCCGCATCCCCGAGCTCGAGCGCCGCATCACCGAGGCCACGGCACACCTCGACGAGCTGCAGTCCGGCAACCGGATGCTGAAAGAGGAAGTCGACGCCGAGGACATCGCCGAAGTCGTCAGCAAGTGGACCGGTGTGCCGGTCACCCGCCTGTTGGAGGGCGAGATGGCCAAGCTCGTCCATCTCGAAGAGCTGCTGCACCATCGTGTGGTCGGCCAGGACGAGGCTGTCGTTGCGGTGTCGAACGCGATCCGCCGGTCGCGGGCCGGCCTCAGCGACCCGAATCGGCCGATCGGCTCGTTCATGTTCCTCGGCCCGACCGGCGTCGGCAAGACCGAACTGGCTCGAGCGGTCGCCGAGTACCTGTTCGACGACGAGCGGGCGATGGTGCGCATCGACATGGGCGAGTACATGGAGAAGTTCTCCGTCAGCAGGCTCATCGGGGCACCTCCCGGCTACGTCGGCTATGACGAGGGTGGCCAGCTCACCGAGGCGGTGCGTCGTCGCCCCTACAGCGTGGTGCTGCTCGACGAGATCGAAAAGGCACATCCCGATGTGTTCAACGTGCTGCTCCAGGTGCTCGACGATGGCCGGCTGACCGATGGCCAGGGTCGTACGGTCGACTTCACCAACGTGGTGATCGTGATGACCTCGAACCTGCCCGGCGACCCGCTCGGCTTCTTCAAGCCCGAGTTCATCAACCGCGTCGACGAGATCATCCGATTCCGTGCTCTCACCGAGGCCGACCTGCGTCACATCGTCGGCATCCAGCTCGGGGCACTGCGCAAGCGGATGGCCGATCGGCGGCTCACCCTCGAGGTCACCGAGACGGCGATGGACCACCTCGCCCACGAGGGCTACGACCCGAGCTTCGGCGCGCGTCCGCTGAAGCGGGTGATCCAACGCGAGATCAGCGATCCGGCTGCGGTGTTGATCCTCGAGGGCAAAGTCGTCGAAGGCGACACCGTCACCGTCGACATCATCGACGGACATCTCACGCTCGGCCACTGACTGGGCCACTGACTGGGCCGTACCTGATCGACAGCTGCGCCGTCGCGGGGACGATCAGGAGCAAACCCGCGTGCTGCAGACGTGTGTTCGACAAGGAGAGTCCGACATGCCGAACTTCGAGACGCCACGGTGAGGCCGGCGGCGTGCTGTGCCAGGCGTGGCGCCTCCCCGAGTCGGTTCGTCTGGGTGTGCAGTATCACCATGATCCGTCGTCATGCGATGAGCTCATCGCGCATGGCGTGTTCGCTGCCGACGTCATCGCCCACGAAGTCGCCGTGCGCACGTCCGGCTCGTGGTCGCACTCGACCTTCGACGCTCAGGCGTTCGCCGACTCTGCTGCGGCGATCGGCCTCGACCCGAGCGGGCTCGAGGACTACGTCGATGCAACGCTCACCCGCTTCGCCGATCGAAACACGGGACTCACCCTCTGAACCGGCGGCAGAGCCTCGCCTGCTCCGGACTGCGCTGATCGCGCGACACTGACGCCGAACGGAGGTGTGCGTGACCTATCGAGTCGTGCAGTGGGGAACGGGAAACGTGGGCCGGATGGCGCTCGAGGCGGTGCTCGGACGACCTGACATGGAACTGGTCGGGTGCTACGTCACGTCGCCCGACAAGCATGGTCGAGACGTCGGCGAGCTGCTCGGGCGCCCCGCGATCGGGGTGACCACGACCAACGACGTGTCGGCGATCGAGGCGATGGACGCCGATTGCGTACTGCACATGCCGTTGCCGTCGGCTCAGGCCAACGAGCACAATCCCGGCCTCGACACCGATGTCTTGTGCAGCCTGCTCGCCAGCGGCAAGAACGTGGTGACGTCGGTCGGCTACGTGTACCCGAAGAGCTATGGCGAGACGGTGTACGGGCGGCTGCAGGCTGCGTGCACGTCGGGCCACAGCTCGTTGCACGGAACGGGCCTCAACCCGGGGTTCCAGGCCGAGCTCGTCCCACTGCTGCTGAGCGGTCTGTGCCAGCGCATCGACCGGGTGCTCGTTCGCGAGTCGAGCGAGTTCTCCAGGTATCCCTCGGCACAGGTGATCATGGGGATGATGGGGATGGGCAAGACGCCTGACGAGTACGTCGCCCACAGCGCCCGCTACCGGGCGTGGTTGTCGGGTCTGTTCACCGAGAGCGTGATGCTGGTGGCCGAGGGCCTCGGCATCCAGCTCGACGGGGTGCACGTGGAGGAAGAGACCGAGGTGACCGAGGAAGACCTCGTCATCGCAGCAGGAACGATCGGAGCCGGAACCGTTGCCGCGCAGCGCTGGACCTGGGCAGGGATGCGCAGTGGTCACGACGTGATCCGGCTGGAGGCGATCTACAAGGCCGCTCCCCATGTCGCTCCCGATTGGACCAGTCCGGCGTGGGTCACGCGGATCGAAGGCTCGCCGCGCATCGTCCTCGAAGCCGATCGCTGGGTCACCAACGGCCTGCTCGCCACGGCGATGCACGCGGTGCACGCTGTTCCGGTCGTGTGCGACGCGACCCCCGGAGTGAAGACCTTCCTCGACCTGCCACTGATCATCGGCAGGCACACCGTCGCCTGATCGGACGGGCGTAGTGTCGCCCCCGATGGATCCTGATGGCCCGCGGTCGAGCTTCGAGCCGCACGGCGTGGGCGAAGGGCCCGATGCTCCCGCACCGAGTGCGGTGATCGATCCGAACATCGACCACGGCTGGTTGCGGCGGATGTGGCCGCTGCTGGCAGCGCGGCGGTTCCGCTTCTTCGGAGCGCTCCTCGGCCCTCACGCTGACGACGCTGTGGTACCGCGCTGCGTCAGATCGCTCGTACGGAGCGGTTCGTGAACGCATCGCCGATGTGTTGGCCGATCTCAGCGAGACGCTCCAGGGTGTTCGCTTGGTGACGGCCTTCAATCGCCGACGTCACAACACCGTGGCGCACCGACGAATCGTGCGCACGTATCGCGACGCAAACGTCGTCACCGCGAAGCAGGGTGCCGTGTACAGCTCGGCCACCGATCTGTTCGGTGCGCTCGCGCAAGCCGTGATCATCCTCGTCGGCGGCAGGATGGTGTTGCGCGAGGACATGTCGATCGGCACGCTCGCCGCGTTCGTGTTGTACCTCACTGCGTTCTTCGCCCCGATCCAGCAGCTCGTGCAGCTGTACTCCACCTACCAGTCGGGTCAGGCCGCCGTCGGGAAGCTCCGTGAGCTGCTCGCGACAGAGCCATCGGTGCTCGAACTCCCTGACGCGCACGACCTTCCGCCGATCGAAGGCCGGGTCGAGTTGCGAGGGGTCGCCTTCGGGTACCGACCCGATGTGCCGGTGCTGGACGACGTGACCGTGACCATCGAGCCGGGAGAGACCTTCGCTCTCGTCGGCACGAGCGGGTCCGGCAAGTCGACGATCGCGAAGCTGGTCACACGTTTCCACGACCCCACGGCAGGATCGGTGTCGATCGATGGTCACGATCTCCGCAAGGTCACGCTCATGTCCCTGCGTCGTCAGCTCGGCGTGGTCTCACAGGAGCCGTTCCTGTTCGCCGCATCGCTGCGTCACAACGTGGCGTTCGGGCGACCCGACTGCAGCGATGACGAGGTGAGAGCTGCCTGTGATGCCGTCGGGTTGGGAGACCTGATCGACCGCCTTCCTGCGGGGCTCGACACGTTCGTCCACGAGCGCGGCGTCTCGTTGTCGAGCGGTGAACGACAGCTCCTCGTTCTTGCACGGGCGTTCCTCGCCCGTCCCCGTGTCCTCGTGCTCGACGAGGCCACCTCGAGCCTCGACCTCGAGAGCGAGACCGTGGTCGAGCGTGCCCTCGACGCCGTCTTGGAGGGTCGTACTGCGATCGTGATCGCGCATCGGTTGGCGACGGCGATGCGAGCCGATCGCATCGCCGTGGTCGAAGCCGGGCGCATCGTCGAACTGGGCACGCCGGCGGAACTGCGTGAACTCGGTGGTCGGTGGGCTGCGATGGAAGCCACCTGGCACCGGCACGCCGGTATGACCTGACGACCGGTTCTCGTCGCTCGTCCGACCGCGCTCTGCGCGCAGACGGAGCATTTGACGAAGGTCTGACG
>JAYUSX010000047.1:0-5978 GCA_043755475.1 Actinomycetota bacterium | reverse complement strand
ATTGCCGCCGACGAGACTCCCGGGCCCGTCAAGACCGCCACCGTGATCACGTTCCTCGCGGCGTGCGCCGTCGCCACCGACTTGATCGTGAGATGGCGCTACCGCACCGACACGCAACGGTGATCGCTGCTGGTCCGTCCTCAAACGCTCCGTGATCGTTGTGGCCGCGCGGCGGTTTCCCGCGGGAACGAGGGCGGCCGCGTTCAACCACCCACGGCGTCCATGTCGGCGCACGATCCGGCGGCCACCTGCGACCCGACCGCACGGGCCACCGACAGACCGGCAGACTCGACCTGCGGCGAACCTGATTGCCGAATCGGGCTGACTGGGGTACAGTCCGAACCGTTATGTGCACCTCCGGCCTGCTGCTCCTTCTTATGTAGGGCAAGCGCCGCATACTTCGCGCTTGCCCGCCCCCTGCCTCCCGGCCGGGGGCTTCTTGCTTTTTCCGGCCGGTGTCCAACCACACTCCCGATCGGCTCACACCGACTCACCGCTCGTTCCCTCGCTCCAGGAGATCCACCGCCATGGCACCGCCAAACGTCACCCCGAAGAAGATGCCCTTCCACAAGTACCAGCGCTTCGTGCCGCTGGTGCTCACCGACCGCACGTGGCCCGACGCCGTCGTCGACAAGGCGCCGTTGTGGTGCAGCGTCGACCTGCGCGACGGCAACCAGGCGCTCATCGACCCGATGGATCCCCAGCGAAAGCGACGCATGTTCGACGCCCTGGTGAAGATGGGCTTCAAGGAGATCGAAGTCGGTTTCCCATCGGCCAGCCAGCCCGACTTCGACTTCGTGCGCCAGCTGATCGAAGAAGACCTGATCCCCGACGACGTCACGATCCAGGTGCTCGTGCAATGCCGCCAGGAGCTGATCGAACGCACCTACGAGGTGCTGCAAGGCGCCAAGCGGGCGATCGTCCACTTCTACAACTCCACCAACCCGCTGCAACGCGAGGTGGTGTTCGGCCTCGACAAACAAGGGATCATCGACATCGCCGTCAACGGGGCCAGGCTGTGCAAGAAGCTCGAGGAGACCATCCCCGACACCGAGGTCCGCTACGAGTACTCCCCCGAGAGCTTCACCCTCACCGAGCCCGAGTTCGCGATCGAGATCTGCCACGCCGTCATGGACGTGGTCGAACCCACCCCCGACCGGCCGATCGTGCTCAACCTGCCGGCCACCGTCGAGTGCTACACGCCCAATGTGTACGCCGACGTGATCGAGTGGTTCGGCCGCCACATCCGCCAGCGCGATGCGGTGGTGATCAGCCTGCACCCGCACAACGACCGCGGGACGGGCACCGCCGCGGCCGAACTGGGCGTGATGGCCGGAGCCGACCGTGTGGAAGGCACGCTGTTCGGCAACGGTGAGCGCACCGGCAACGTCGACGTGGTGAACCTGGCCATCAACCTGTTCGTTCAGGGCATCGATCCCGAGCTCGACATCACCGACATCGACGCGCTGCGCAGAACGGCCGAGTACTGCAACCGGCTGCCGGTGCACCCTCGTCACCCGTGGGTCGGCGACCTAGTCTACACCGCGTTCAGCGGCAGTCATCAGGACGCGATCAAGAAGGGTTTCGAGGCGCTCGACCGCACGGCGGCCGCCAACGGTGGCGAGTACCAGGTGTGGGGCGTGCCGTACCTGCCGCTCGATCCGAAGCACCTGGGCCGCAACTACGAAGCCGTGATCCGCGTCAACAGCCAGAGCGGCAAGGGAGGCGTGGCCTACGTGATGAAGACCGAGCACGGCTTCGACTTGCCGCGCCGCCTGCAGATCGAGTTCTCCAAGACCATCCAGCACATCACCGAGGACTCCGGCACCGAGGTGAGCCCGGTGGTGATGTGGGGCGCGTTCCAGGAGGCGTATCTCCCAGCCGAGCCGCGTTTCCGACTCACGTCGCACGAACTGCGCAGTGACTCGACCTCGGGCCGCACGGCGATCACGGCTCAGCTCACGGTCGACGGCCAGCACCACACCATCGACGGCGAGGGCAACGGCCCGATCGACGCGTTCGTCAAGGCCCTGCGTTCCGGCCTCGGCGCCACGCTCGACGTGATCGACTACGCGGAGCACGCCATGGGTCAGGGTTCAGAGGCGATGGCCGTCGCATACGTCGAGACCACAACATCGGAGCGGGGCGTGCTGTGGGGTGTGGGCACCGACCCGAGCACCATCACCGCGTCGTTGCGAGCCGTGCTCAACGCACACGAGCGCTCACACCAGAACTGACCGCAATCGCTCCCGGGCCGACAAGGCCCACACGACGGACAGAACTAGGCTTGGCGTCGATGAAGCGTTGGGCGAAGCGACTCGCGTGGTTGACCGTGCTCCTCGGTGGCGGTGCCGCGACGGCGCGTTGGTGGTCGCAGCGCTCGGTGCCGCAGCCGTCGGCGACGCCCGAATGGCCCCCGTTCGAACCACCTGTGCCAGCAGCCCGTCCCGTCGTGGATCGTCGTGCTCGAACCGTCGATGACGCCGATTCCAGCATGGTCGATTCACCGGCGAGCGGCGCCGACCGCTGGGTCCTGCCACTCGACGGCGAGTGCCCGGACGGCTTCCCGATCAAGGCGAACGACAACTCCGGCATCTACCACGTGCCCGGCGGTCGCTTCTATGCCCGCACGAAGGCGGAACGGTGCTACGTCGACGCCGAGTCCGCCGCGGCCGACGGCTATCGTGCGGCCAAGGCCTGACATGGCCGGTCAGACGGCTTCTCAGGACGACGATTCCTGACGAGCAGGAACAAAGGTGGAGAACACGATGAAGGTGTCCGTCGATTTCGATGTCTGTGCGTCCACGGGGGCGTGCATGCAGGTGGCCCCAGAGGTGTTCGAGGTCCGGAGCGACGGTTATCTCTACGTGCTCCAGGAAGAGCCGGGCGAGGAGCTGCGCGACAAGGTACAGCAGGCGGCCGACATGTGCCCCACAGCTGCGATCACCGTCGAGGGCTGACCGCTCCGCCGCCAGCGGTGGCCGCGGTGATCTTCGCGGTGTCTGAATCGCGGTGTCTGAATCGCGGTGTCTGAATCGCGATGGCGGAATCGCGACGCCTGAATCGCGATGCCTGAGTAGTGTCGGCGCGGCATGGGCCTCCACGATCTGCTCCGTTCCTCCTGGCATCGCAGCGATTCGATGCTGTGCGTCGGACTCGACCCCGACACCGCCAAGATGCCATTCCCACTCGACGGCGCAGCGAACGCGATCGAGCGCTTCTGCTTCGACATCGTCGATGCGACCGCCGATGTGGTGTGTGCGTTCAAGCCGCAGATCGCCTACTTCCATGCTCATCGGGCCGAGGCCCAGCTGGAGCGGATCTGTCACCACATCCGCGAGCAGCATCCCGATGTCGTGCTCGTGCTCGATGCCAAACGCGGCGATATCGGCCCCACCGCCGAGCAGTACGCCCGCGAAGCGTTCCACCGCTACGGCGCTCACGCGGTGACCGTGAACCCGTACCTCGGCACCGACTCGGTCGAGCCCTTCCTGCGCCACACCGGCCATGGAGTGTTCGTGCTGTGCCGCACCTCGAATCCCGGTTCGGGCGACTTCCAGATGCTCCAGACCGACGGCGAACCGCTGTACCGGCACGTCGCCCGCCGCGTGGCCGAGGAGTGGGCCCAGATCGGTGACTGCGGACTTGTGGTCGGCGCCACCTATCCCGACGAGCTGGGCGAGGTGCGTCGGCTGGTCGGCGATCTGCCGCTGCTGGTGCCCGGCATCGGCGCGCAAGGTGGCGATGTGGGCAGCACCGTCGCCGCGGGCGCCGACAGCCAAGGCTTCGGCATGGTGATCAACTCCTCACGGGCGATCCTGTATGCCTCGAGCGGCGAGGACTACGCCCAAGCTGCGCGGGCCGTCGCGATCGCCACCCGCGACGAGATCCGCGCCGCCAGCACGCGCTGACCCCACGACCACCCCCGCGATGAGAGATGAGGGGCTGTGCCACGTTCATCTCTCATCGCGAACAGGTGGGTCCACGGCGCGATGAGAGAAAGGGGTGCCAGCGGCACTCATCTCTCATCGCGGGGTGGGCGGGGGGTCAGCCGGCGAGGGTGTCGACCGAGATGATGCCCGGGGCGCGCCGCAGCGATTCGACCACCTGGGCGGGCACCGCGGCGGTCGGGGCGATCAGCATGACCGCGGTGCCGGGCTCGGCTGCGCGGCCCACGTCCATGTCGGCGATGTTGATGCCGGCGTCGCCGAGCAACGTGCCGACCGTGCCGATCACGCCGGGGCGGTCGTCGTTCTTCACCATCAGCATGTTCGCCGCCGGTGGCACGTCGAACACGTGCTCGTCGATCACGACGATGCGCTGCTCGCCTCGTCGGCCGACGATCGCACCCGAGATCGAATGACCGCCGCCGCGAATCGTGATCAGGTTGACGAAGTCGGCAGCGGTGGCGCAGTTGGTCTCGCGCACCTCGAGACCGGCGTCCTTGGCGAGCTGCGGGGCGTTGACGTAGGTGACCGGCTCGTCGCTGATCAGCCCGAAGAAGCCCTTCAACGCCGCCAGCGTGACGATCCGGGTGTCGTAGCCGGCGATGTCGCCGTCGCAGCACACCTCGTGGGTGCCCGGCGACGTCGCCGACAACGACGCGAACAACCGACCGAGGCGCTCGGCGAGTGGCAGGTACGGCCTCAGCGTCTCGTTGGCCTCCGCTGCGTTCACGTTCACCGCGAACGGCACGAACTCGCCGGCAAGGGCGAGTTGCACCATGTCGGAGATCGCGTCGCCTGCTTTGTCCTGGGCCTCGCGGGTGGATGCACCGAGATGAGGCGTCACCACGACGCTGTCGAGTCTGAACAGCGGAGATTCGGTGGTCGGCTCGGTCGCGAACACGTCGATCGCGGCGCCGGCGATGATGCCTTCACGGATCGCATCGGCAAGATCCTGTTCGACCACGATGCCACCGCGCGCCACGTTGATCACCCGCAGGCTCGGCTTTGCCTTCATGAGCAGATCGCGATCGATGAGACCGGTGGTCTCCTTGGTCTTCGGCAGGTGGATGGTGACGAAGTCGGCTTCGCTGATCAGTTGGTCGAGCCCGAGCAGGTCGACCCCCATCTGGCGGGCGCGATCGGCCGACACGAAGGGGTCGTACGCCACGAGGCGCATCCCGAACGCCTTTGCCCGGTCGGCGACGAGCTTGCCGATGCGGCCAAGGCCCACAATGCCGAGCACCTTGTCGGCCAGCTCGACGCCCTCCCAACGGCTGCGCTCCCATCGACCCTGCGTGAGGGCGGCATGCGCTTGCGGCACGTTGCGCGCTTGTGCCAGCAGCAGAGCCATGGTGTGCTCGGCGGCCGAGATGATGTTGCTCTGCGGCGCGTTCACCACCATCACACCGCGCCGGGTGGCGGCTTCGACGTCGACGTTGTCGAGGCCGATGCCCGCTCGGCCGACCACCATCAGGTCGGTCCCGGCCTCGAGCAGCTCGGCCGTCACCTGGGTGGCCGACCGGATGATCAGAGCGTGAGCGCCGACGATGTGGGTGAACAGCTCAGACAGATCGAGCTGCACGTCGACGTGATGGCCGGCGGCGCGGAGCCGGTCGAGGCCGCCCTCGGCGATCTCTTCGGTGACGAGGATTCGTGCCATTGCAGTTCATCGTTACCCGCTCGATCCAAGCATCGGAACCACGGTGAACATTTCGTTCAGCCCGACCACGCGGTCGTCGGACACGCCGTCCACCGATGGCGGACCCGGCGTTCCTAGGCTGCGGCCCGATGGGAGCGCGCAACACCGAGATCGAGCAATGGTTCATCCGCCGTGGTGTGCCGCACTTCATCGACGACTATGCGCCCACCACCGACATCTGGAACCGCAGCCTGCCGATGCTGTTCATCGCCTACATCGCCGGCGGATTGAACGCCCTGAACCTGGGCGACTGGACGTGGCAGCGAAACATCGTGACCGCGCTGGTGGTCGTCGTGGTGCTGGTCGCGGGATGGGCGGTGACCAACCTCGCC
>JAYUSX010000046.1:0-5979 GCA_043755475.1 Actinomycetota bacterium | reverse complement strand
CCGAAGGATGCGCTTGTCGGCATCGCGCAACGGTGTGATCACCCCCGTCTCGACGCTCGATCCGTCGAGCAGCAGGGTCCGCACCGGAGTGTCGACGTTCGGGCAGTCCACATCACCATCGTCGGCACCGGCGATCTCGTTGCCGCCGAACAGCGGGGCGGGCGCTCGCACCGTCGACGAAAGCACGCGCAGCTCGGCGTCGACCCCCGCACCGACGATGTAGCGCTGCCCGACATCGAGGAAACGCACCTCGTCGCCGTAGCGAACATCGATCTTGTCGGCCACCGAGAACCCCGCGATCGACCCGGACAGCACCTGCTCCACGTCGAAGCGGCCGGTGACCGCATCATTGATGATCAGCTTGCCGATGAACACCACCTGCTCGACCGCCGGTGCCACACATCCGACGGGCACCGGGATGAGGCGCGAGCTCTCGGCACCCTGATCGTCGATCGGGGGCAGCGAGGGAACGGGGATCGGATCTGGCAGGTCACTCGCCAGCACCGTCGGACTGATGCCCATCGCAAGCCAGCCTCCGATGACGCTGCACACCACCACGGCACCCCTCGCCAGACGGCGACGACGAGGGGATCGACGGATGGTCACAACACTGACGCTAGTGACCTGCGCGTCGGCGCGGGTGGCAGCCTGCCGGTTCAGCGGCCTTCGAACTTCGGGGTTCGCTTCTCGACGAACGCCCGAATGGCTTCGACCGTGTCGTGCGTGGAGAAGTTCACCGTCTGGGCGGCACCCTCGTCGTCGAGGGCCTCTTCCAGCGTGACGTTCATCGAGTTGTTGAGCATGCGCTTCGTCATCGCGACGGCGAGGGGTGGACCGGCGGCCAACCGTCGGGCCCACTCGTCGACGAACGCGTCGATGTCGGCGTCGTCGACAACTCGGTTCACCAGCCCGATGCGCTCGGCCTCGGCAGCATCGATGATGTCGCCGAAGAAGGCGAGCTCCTTGGCCCGGTGCAAGCCCACCCGTCGCGGCAGCACCCACGTGCCGCCGAAGTCGACGGACAGCCCTCGCTTGGCGAAGATCTCCGAGAACCGCGCAGTCGTGGAAGCCACCACGAGGTCGCACCCGAGCGCCAGGTTGCACCCCGCACCCACGGCGACCCCGCGCACCTTGGCGATCACCGGCTGTGGCAGCCGAGCAAGGGCCAGGCACACGTCGGACACGTGCCGCATCGCAGCCAGTTGGTGTTGCTGTGGGCCCTCGCCGCGAGCGGTGAGATCGGCCCCGGAGCAGAACGCCCCACCAGCGCCCGTGATCACGACAGCCCGGTCGGAGCTGCTCGCGGCGATCTCGCGGAAGGTGGCGAGCAACTCGTCCCACATGACACCGTTGATCGCGTTCTTCTTCTCGGGCCGTTGAAGCGTGATGGTGACGATGCCGTCGGTGCGTTGAACGTCGATGGATTCCACGAGTGGCGACGCTACCGAGCGGCGGTCGACGCACCGTCATCGGCCCAGCAGCCCACGGCACAGCCCACTAGGCTGGAACGCACCATGGCATTGTCCGGCAAGCGACTCGGTCTGGCGGCACTTGCGGTCGCCGCGTATGCGTGCATCCTCGTGGGGGTGTGGGCCGCTCGCCCGCTGCACGACTCGGTTCCGGTGGGCACCGACTGGACACCGACGCTGGCCGTGCCTCCGTTGCTTCCGCAGCTCGTGTCGCAGGGGGTCACCTGCAACACGCTGTTCTCGGGCGACGCCCGGCCTGATGAGCCCTTGCCCGAGCTGACTCCGCAGCCGAGGGGCCTGCCGCCGCTCGCGTTCGAGCGCGAGCCGTGCACGCTGGTGCACACCGATGCGCGACGGAATCTCGCGATCAACCTGATCGCCATCGTCGGCATGTTCGGAGTGATCGGGGCGCTGGCCCGCCGGACGCGCCGGCCTGCGGACGTCGCGTCCTGATCGACGTCGAGACAAAGGCTGGTGCCGTGGGATTCAACCCGAACCGCAAGCGAGTGGCCCGTCGGAGCGACATCGTGTTCGTCGCAGCAGCGATCGCGGCAGTGATCGCGCTCGTGGGATGGACCATCTTCGGCTGACACCCCGCCGGTTCGAAGCTGGTTCAAAATGCATGGTGAATCACCTCGAGACGGGTTCCGGTGATCGCGACGACATCGAATCGGATGTCGCCCCGCCGGTCGGGATGGTCGCCCAGCCAGCGAGCAGCGAGCATGCGCAACGTGTGCTGCTTGCGCTCGCCCACCGCAGCAGATGCCGTCCCGAACGTGTCGGAGGCCCGGGCCTTCACCTCGACGAAGACCAGCACATCGCCGTCTGCCACCACCAGATCGAGTTCACCCCGATCACAACGCCAGTTGCGATCGAGCACCGCGCAGCCTCGGCGCTCGTACCACACGGCAGCCTGCTCCTCGCCCCAGCGACCTCGCGCCTGGTTGGTCGCACCCTTTCCCGTCGCGGGCACCCCGTTCTTCGCAGCCATCGCGCACCTCCTCACCATCGAAGCCACCGCGCGGGCAGCTGTCAGCAATCAGGGGCGCGGCCGCAGTCAACCGGGGAGCGACATCGAATCCTCGGGCGGTATCGATCAGGCTGGGTGTGCGCGACCGCCCAGGGCGATCACCGTCTTCTCGATGGCGACGTCGACGATGGGGCCGCCTTCCACCCGAAGCCGCTCACCCATTGCCATCACCTGGTCGTCGGTCCGCGACGGGTCATGGTGGAACAACAGCACCCGGCCGACGTTGCAGGCCTGGCCCAGGGTGACCGCATAGTTCGCGGCCGCGTGGCCCCAGTCGCGCCGCGCTGGCAGTTCGTGCGCGGTGTACTGCGCATCGTGGATCAACAGGTCGACGCCGTCGGCCAACGCCATCGCTGCTGGGTGTAGTTCACCCAGCCCATCGTCGCCGGGGCCGACATCGTGGGGAGAGTGATCGGAGAGGTACGCGACCGACGAGCGGCCGTCGGACACGCGCAGGCCCATCGTGCGGCCACCCTTGTGCGGGATCTCCCTCGCCAGAACGGTGAAACCTTCTGCTTCGAACACCCCCTCGTCGTAGGTCTCGAACGACCAGTCGCCCCGCAGGTCGCGGGGCGTGATCGGGAACATCGGCGGCGACATCGCCCTCATCAACAGCGTCTCGGCGGGCTCTCCTTGCTCGGGCAGCATCAGCCGGACCCTCGAATCGGGGCGATCGCCGGCCGCGAAGAACGGCAGGCCCATCATGTGGTCCCAATGCAGGTGCCCGAGCAGTACGGTGCCGACGAACGCCTCGCCGCCGAGCAGCTTCGACAGATGGCGGAGCCCCGTGCCGGCGTCGAGCACCAGGGAGGGACGTTCGTCGGGATCATGGCCGATCGCAACGCACGACGTGTTCCCGCCGACCCGGACGAACTGGTCACCTGGTGCGGGGGTCGACCCGCGTACCCCGCACACATGCACCTGCACGTCGGCGACGATAGTCCATCGGAGCGCGGCAGCATCGGCCAGCGCAGCGTTCGTCGGACGGGTCGAGTCAGATGCTGAGATCGGGAACGGGCAGTTCTTCGACGTTCACATCTTTGAACGTCAGCACTCTGACCTTCGGCACGAACCGGCTCTTGCGGTACATGTCCCACACCCAGGCATCGGTGAGCTCGACCTCGATCACCGGCCGCGCACTGTCGCCGGTGACGTTGAGCTTGACGTCGTTGGCGAGATAGAACCGCCGCTCGGTCTCGACCGCGAACTTGAACATGCCCGCGACGTCCTGGTACTCCTGGGCGAGCTTCAGTTCGCGTTCGGCCTCGAAGTTCTCGAGATCGTCGGAGCTCACAGCAAACGCGAGATCAGCGGTCGCGCTTTTCGCGGATTTTCGCGGCCTTGCCCGAGCGATCGCGCAGGTAGTAGAGCTTGGCGCGCCGAACGTCGCCACGGCGGACGACCTCGAGCTTGGCGACCGTGGGCGTGTGCACCGGAAAGGTGCGCTCGACGCCGACGCCATAGCTGATCTTGCGAACCGTGTACGTCTCGGCAACGCCGCTGCCCTGGCGACGGATGACGTTGCCCTGGAAGACCTGCACGCGCTCCTTGTTGCCTTCCACGACCTTCACGTGGACCTTGACCTCGTCGCCGGGCCCGAACACGGGCACATCGGTGCGGAGATACTGGTTGTCGACGAGATCGGTGGACTTCATGGCGCGAACATCCTGCAGGCCTGGAGAAATGGAACAGCTAAGGATAGGGGACGGAGGGGAACTCTTCCAACAGGCGACGCTCGACATCCGACAGGCCGCCGTGCGCCTCGATCAGATCCGGTCGGTAGCGCAACGTGCGGTGCAGGCGCTGCGAATGCCGCCAGCGCTCCACCTTGCCATGGTCGCCACCACGCAGCACCTCGGGGATCGCCCAACCCCTGAACTCGGCCGGCCGGGTGTACTGCGGCTCCTCCAACATGCCTGCCGCACCGAAGCTCTCGGTGACGGGGCTGACCGCATTGCCCATGGCACCGGGCAGCAGGCGGGCCACCGCCTCGATGACCAGGCATGCCGCCACCTCTCCCCCGCTCAACACCACGTCGCCCACGCTCAGCTCGCCATCGACGAGGTGCTCACGCACGCGATGGTCGACACCTTCGTAGCGGCCGCACAACAGGCTGAACCCGGGCTCGTCGGGCGACGACGCACGCTCGGCCAGTTCGTGGGCCATCGCCTGGTCGAACCGCCGACCTCCGGGGCCCAGCAGGAACAACGGACGCGGTGGTCGAACGGCTTCGACCGAGGCGAAGATCGGCTCCGGCTTCATGACCATGCCCGCGCCTCCACCGAACGGCGAGTCGTCGACGGTGCGGTGGACGTCGGGGGTGTGCTCGCGCAGATCGTGCAGCCGCAGATCGAGCAGGCCGTTGATGCGGCACTTGCCCAGCAGGCTCTCGGAGCAGAAGCCGTCGATCAGGCCCGGGAAGATGGTGAACACGTCGATCCGCAGAGCCGGCACGGTGGATCAGCCTATGGCGACCGTCGCACGGCATGATGGGCACGGCATGATGGGCACGGCATGATGAACGCGTGATGCAGCCATGATCTTCCACGTCGCCGACCGTGATCGCTGGCGGCGATCGGTCGCCACCGGCGAGTACACGGCCAGCACCATCGGCATGGAGTTGGCCGACGAAGGCTTCATCCATCTCAGGACGGCCGATCAGCTGTCCGGCGTGGTGGAGCGGTTCTATCGGGGAGTGCCGAACCTGGTGCTGCTGCACGTCGACGAGACGAAGCTGACCGCCCCGTTGGTGTTCGAGCAGCTCGACGGAGCCCCGGAGCCCTTCCCCCATCTGTACGGCCCGCTCGACGTCGGAGCCGTGGTCGACGTGACCGACCCGTTCATCGCCTGAGCCATCCCCCAGGCAGGCAGGCAGTCGGTCAGTCCAGGAGGTCGAACAACCCGTCGGGGGCGTCGACGGTGATGACCCCGACGCCGTCTTCGCGAGTGGACGAGACGATGAAGGTGACCGGCACCAGGTGACCGGTGTCGAGCTCGAGCAGGTCGTTGGCGGGATTGTCGATCACGGCGATGCAGGTGCCTCGGTCGGTGCCGGTCTGATCGACCACATGGGCGCCGATCAACTCGTGCACCCACAGCGCATCGGCGTCGGCCAACGGCTCTCCCCACAGCGGCCGGCCGGTGAGCCGCTCGGCATCGTTGCGGTCGGACAGCCCTTCGAACATCACCATCGACTTGTGCTGGGACCCGTTGCCGGCAGGCAACGGCCGCGACGACACCACGGTGAGCCACTGCTGACCGTCGAACAAGCGAGCGCCTGGCTCCAGGCGTTCGAGGCGATCGGACGTGAGCGTGACCACCAGGCCACCCTTCACACCATGCGCGCGACCGAGCCGACCGATCTCGAGGAGACCCTCGAGCTTCGGGTCGGAGCGATCGATTGGCGAGGCCAAGCGATCAGTCGGCGAAGTCGACGTCGACCTCGACGCCATCGCGAACGGCTGCGGCACGCACGAGGGT
>JAYUSX010000045.1:0-15645 GCA_043755475.1 Actinomycetota bacterium | reverse complement strand
TCCTCGGCGACGTGGGGCATCACGCCACCGCCGTGATGACCCTCGAGCCGCCGTGATGTCACCCGCGGGTATCGTCGCCCGGTGGATCTGACCTGTCGCACCGTTCGCTTCGGTGATCTCCCCACGCTGGTGCTCGAAGGCGAGCTCGACCTCGGCTCGGTGCCAGCGCTCCACAACGTGATGACCCGCTTCCTCGGCGACGAACGCGGCAACACGGTCGCCGTCGATCTCGACGGCTTGGCCACGGTCGACGACGCGGGTCTCGGGGTGCTCCTCGGAGGCGCTGGGAGGGCCCGCGAGGGCGGCGGCGACCTCGTGATCGTGTGCACCAACCCGCGCCTGCTCGACCGGTTCGAGCTGTCTGGTCTGAACCGCGCGATCGAGGTGCGCGACCGCCTCGGGTCGTGACGTCGCTCAGATCGTGAGCCGGGGGATGACGTCTACCACGAGTCGGCGCACCTGGGCGTCCTGGTCCTGACCACGTCGAGCCTGAGGCACCACGACCACGCTCGTGGCACCAGCTGTCACCAGCGCGTCGATCGCACGCGCACAATCGGCCGGCGACCCGGCCACCGCGTAGCGATCGACCCGATCGGCGTCGGCGACGTCCTCCACGATGCCCAGCTTCGCGAGCCGCTCGTCGACCCCGCCGGAAGCGAACTCGGCGACCGCACCCGCCACCATCGAGCGCGCCACGTCGGCGTCATCATCGACCGCGAACAGCACGTAGACCACGCACTTCGCGGGCCTGTCGAGCCGCTCGATCGCGGCCCGAACGAAGGCGGGGCTCGAACCCTCCGGGAGCAAGAGGCCGTCGGCAACTCGAGCGGTGACGTCGATGCCTTTCGGTCCGGTCACGCCCACCAGGATCCGTGGTCGCCTGGCCGGAGGGAACGTCAACTGCACGTCGTCGAGCATGACGTGCCGGCCGGACACAGTGAGCCGGTCGCCGTCGAGCAGACGACGCAGCGCGTCGACGGTCTCGTCGAGCGCTCCCAACTGCGACGGCGGCAACGCACCGATCTGTTGCATCCACGATGCGACGCCGTGGCCGACCCCGGCGACGAAACGGCCGGGGAACATCCGCTCCAGACCGGCCATCTCCATCGCGGTGATCGCAACGTTGCGAGCAACACCGGGCACGATTCCCATGCCGACCACGATCCGCTGCGTCGCCGCCAATGATGCCGCGACCGCCGTCAGCCCGCCAGCCCAGAAGCAGTCCTCCACGATCCACAGTTCGTCCAAACCGAGCGCGTCCATCGACTCGGCGCACGGGATCAGGTCCTCCGGTGCACGCTCGCGCCGGAACATGGCGCCGAACCGCACCGTCGGGCGTGTCTTGCTCACCGCGAGCCGCCGGGTCGCAGTCGGTGGGAGTGGTCGCGGATGATCGTCATCGCACGCATCTCATCCTTCGGCACCCGACCGACGCGGGGGCTTCTTGCGCATGCCTCGGCGATCCTGCGCCTTCTCCCAGGCGCGCTGTTCTTCCTCGAGCGCGTGTTCCTCGGCCACCAAGCGCTTCATCGCATCGAGGCGACGGGGATCGAGCACGCCGGCAGCGATCGCCGCCGTGACCGCACACCCTGGCTCGTCTTCGTGCTTGCAGTCGCGAAAGCGACACCGTTCCGACAGGTCGAACACGTCGGAGAACGCCCGCTCGATGCCGGTGCCACTGCTCCACAGACTCACCGCTCGCACCCCGGGCGTGTCGATGAGCCAGCCATGGTCGGTGCCGGGGAGCCGCACCAACTCGCAGGCCGTGGTGGTGTGTCGACCACGTCCATCGTTCTCGCGCACTTCGCTGGTTCGCAACAGATAGCCACCGACGAGCGCGTTGATGAGCGTGCTCTTGCCGACGCCGCTCGCGCCCAACAGCGCCATCGTCTGACCGGGCGGGACGAGGCTGCGCAGTTGCTCGACACCTTCGCCGCTGATGCCGCTCGCGCGCATCACCGGCACGCCGACGGCCACAGCTTCCAGCATCGCAATCGTGGGCGCCGGGTCGTCGACGACGTCGCTCTTGGTGACCACGACGGCCGGCCGCGCGCCGCTGTCGAACGCGAGGATGAGCTCTCGCTCGAGCCGACGTTGGTTGGGCGGCGTGTTGAGCGCATGCACCAGCACCACGGTGTCGATGTTGGCCGCGATGGTGTGCGCGACCGCGCGGTTCCCTTCGAACGACGCGCGGCGGGTGAAGGCGCTGAACCGTTCGATCACGGTCTCCACTCGTTCACCATCGGGACTGACGATCACCCAGTCGCCAACGGCGACGTCGGCGCCGATGTTGCGCACCCGGATCGAGGGCTCATCCACGTCATAGACGATCGTGCTCCAGCCCCGGTCGAGCCGGGAGGCTCGGCCAGGACGGCCCGATGATCCGAGCTCCACCCACGACCGCTGGAGCGAAGCGTTCCAGCCGAGACGGACGTCACCCTCCACAGGCGGCACGTCACGCGCTCGAAACGGCGAATCAACGGAGTCCACGATGCCTCGAACGGTAGTGTTTCTTCGCCGCAACCGGGCCGTTCGCCCTGTTCGAGGAACGAATCCTCCCGGTCCGCACGACTCCCCAACCGCTGGATCCCCCCGATCCCTCGACAGGAAGCGACAACTCCATGCTCGCTCGTCTCGCCCGGTGGAGCTTCCGCCGTCGCAAGGTCATGACCTTCGTCATCTGGCTCCCCCTGCTGATCGGCCTCACCGTCGCCTCGGGCGCGATGGGCACGAACTTCCGTTCCAGCTTCGATCTCCCCGAAAGCGAATCGAAGGCCGTGGTCGACACCCTCACGGCGGCCGGGCTCGTCGAAGCGGCCGGCGATGTCGCCCAGATCGTGTTCACCGCCCCGCAGGGCACCGACGATCCCGCCGTCCAGGAGGCCATGAACGGCCTGTTCGCGAAGGTCGGCGAGATCGATGGCGTCGTCGTCACCTACGACCCCGCCAGCCCCCAGTTCAACAGCCAGGTCGCACCCATCTCGTTCGCGGAACTCGCCGTCACCCAGCGCGACCAAGCCGACTACATCGAGTTGTCTGACGAGATCCAGGGTCTCGCCGCGGCGATCTCCGTTCCCGGCCTCGACATCGAGTACGGCGGACAGATCTTCGCCGTGTTCGAGTTCCCCGAGAGCGAACTGCTCGGCATCCTCGCGGCGATCATCATCCTGCTCGTCGCCTTCGGTTCGGTGTTGGCGATGGGGCTGCCGATCGGGACGGCGTTGTTCGGGTTGGGTGTCGGCATCGGCATCGTCGGCATCGGTTCGAACGTGGTGACGATGCCCGACTTCTCCGCACAGATGACCGCGATGATCGGCCTCGGCGTGGGCATCGACTACGCGTTGTTCATCGTCACGCGTTATCGCGAGAACCTCCGCAAGGGAATGACCCCCGAGGACGCCACCGTCGAAGCGGTGAACACCTCCGGCCGAGCCGTGATCTTCGCCGGGATCACGGTGATGATCTCACTGCTCGGTCTGTTCGTGATCGGTATCGAGTTCGTGCGCGGGCTGGCCATCTCCGGCGCCACCGGAGTGCTCGTGATGATGATCGCGGCGATCACCCTGCTGCCCGCCCTGCTCGGATTCGTCGGGCACCGGATCAACATCACCAGCCGAGCTGCGGCGATCTCGGTCAGCCTGTTCGTGCTCCTGGCGCTCGCCGGTATCTTCACCGGCCTCGCCGTCGGGGTCGCCCTGCTGATCGCCGTCGGTCTGGCCATCGTGGTGATGCTGGTCAGCCGGCTCTCGGCAGGTGCATCGCTGCGCATCCCGCTTCCCCACCGCCACGAGAAGCCGCTCGAGCAGCAGTTCTGGTACAAGTGGAGCCGCAGCATCCAACACCGTCCGTGGCCGTTCTTCGTGGGTGGCGTTCTGGTGCTGATCGTGTTGGCATTGCCCTTGTTCTCGATCCGGATGGGCTTCGGCGACACCGGGAACCTTCCCGAAGAGCAGACGGCGCGCCGCGCCTACGACTTGGTGTCGACCGGTTTCGGGCCGGGCAGCTCCGGCCCTCTGGTGCTGGTGTCCACCGATCCGGCCGCCAACGCCGAGTCGGTGATCGCCGTCGACGCAGCGCTGAGTGCCGATGACGGCATCTCGTTCGCTTCTCCCGGCGCCGAGATCGCGCCGGGAACATGGCTGTGGTCTGCGTACCCCACCACGAGCCCGCAGGACGAAGCCACCACCGAGTTGGTCGAGCGGCTGCGCGACGAAGCGCTGCCTGCGACCGGTCTCGACGTCAACGTCGGCGGCTTCACGGCCGGCAGCATCGACTTCTCGGCCTACCTGGGCACGCGATTGCCGCTGCTCATCGCCGCCGTTCTGGTGCTGTCGTTCCTGTTGTTGATGGCGGTGTTCCGCAGCCTGCTCGTGCCGTTGAAGGCGGTGATCATGAACCTGCTGTCGGTCGGCGCCGCGTACGGCGTGATCGTCGCCATCTTCCAATGGGGCTGGGGCGCGGGCCTGCTCGGCATCGGCAAGGAAGGCCCGGTCGAGGCCTGGGCGCCGATGATGCTGTTCGCGATCGTGTTCGGCCTGTCGATGGACTACGAGGTGTTCCTGCTGTCGCGCATGAAGGAGGAGTTCGACCGCACCGGGGACAACGCGGGAGCGGTTGCAGACGGACTCGCCGCCACCGCCCGTGTGATCACTGCGGCGGCACTGATCATGGTGTGTGTGTTCGGTGCGTTCGTCCTCGGCAACGACCGTCAGTTGAAGCTGTTCGGCCTCGGCATGGCCGTCGCGGTCTTCGTCGACGCCACCATCGTGCGCATGATCCTGGTGCCGGCCACGATGGAACTGCTGGGCAACAAGAACTGGTGGATCCCAGGCTGGCTGGAGCGGATCCTGCCCAAGATCGACGTCGACGGGCATTCGCATCCGACACCGATCGCCTCCCACGCAGACGCCGAGCGCGAGCGCGAACTGGTCTGAGCCGGCCCGCGACAGGTCGGGCCCTGGTTCACCGTCTGTTCATCTCCCGTCAACCTTGTAGCTGGGTCGTCGTTACGGCCCGCCGTCGATCCCTGTTACGTTCGCGTCCGTCTCAATCACCGTGAACAGGGAGGGCATCGCCCCATGAGAACGAACACACGTAAGGCCTTTGCGATCATCGCAGCAACCGGCATCCTGCTGGCCGCTTGCGGAGATGACGAGGAGGAGTCCTCGCCGGCGGCCACCGAGGCCCCGACCGCAACCGAGGCCCCGACTGCAACCGAAGCCCCAGCAGCCACTGAGGCCCCGGGCGCAACCGAAGCCCCAGCAGCGACCGAGGCCCCGTCGGACGATCCACTCGCCGCGCTCTACCAGGAGTGCCTCGACAACGGCGCGAAGGTCAACCTGATCGCACTTCCTGACGAGTGGGCGAACTACAAGGGCATCCTCGCCTCCTTCGGCGAGAAGTACCCGGGCGTCGAGTACCCCGTCGCCAGTCCCGACGCCTCCTCCAAGGAGGAGATGGAAGCCGTCCAGACCCTCGCCGGCCAGGACGACATGCCCGACAACGTCGACGTCAGCCCGGCGATCGCCCAGGAGATGGTCGACGCTGGTCTGTTCGAGCCGTACGTGCTCAGCACCGACTCGGAGATCCCCGACGGTCTGAAGGACGCCGACAACAACTGGACCGCTGCCTACTACGGCATCATGGCGATCAGCACCAACACGACCATCGTGTCGAACGCCCCGAAGAGCTTCGCCGATCTCACCAAGCCCGAGTACAAGGGCCTGGTGAACCTCAACGGCGACCCGCGTGAAGCCGGTGCTGCCTTCGCTGCCGTCATGGCCGCGAGCATCGCCAACGGCGGCTCGGCCGACGACATCCTGCCCGGCATCCAGTTCTTCGCCGATCTGAAGGCCTCGGGCAACCTCGGCGGCACCGACGTCACCAAGGAGACCGTGCTCTCCGGTGAGACCCCGATCGCCATCGACTGGAGCTACAACGTCCCCGGCCTGCAGAGCGCCCTCGAAGACGCGGGTCTCACCATCGAGGTCAACTTCCCGACCGACGGTATCTACGGTGGTTTCTACGGCCAGGGCGTGATCAAGGACAGCCCGCACCAGGCGTGCTCGCAGCTGTGGCAGGAGCACATCTTCAGCGACGAGGGCGCCCTCGGCTACCTCGAAGGTGGCGCCGTTCCGGCCCGCATCGTGGCCATCACCGAAAAGGGCCTCGTGACCGAGGATTCGAAGAAGAACCTGCCCCCGGACGAGCTTCTCGACCAGGTGGCGTTCCTCACCCCGGCCCAGATCGCTGCCGCCAAGGAAGTCCTTGCTGCGCAGTGGGGTCCCATGGTCGCCGACGCCTGATCAGCACTCTGGTCACGAACGATCAGTGTCTGTATGACCGACCTCGTCATCACTGACGTCGTTGCCGATGGGGGGCGCACCGCCGGTGCGCCCCCCAGGGCACGTCGAGAACTCGCGTGGTTGGGTCTCCTGCCCTTCTTCGCGTTCTTGATCCTGTTCCTCTTCATCCCCGCGATCAGCGTGTTCCGCAACGCGACGAACACCGAGGCGGGCGGCTTCTCCTTCTCCGCGATGAGGGAAGCCTTCACCGGCCAGAACCTCGAGGCGTTCAAGTTCTCGGTGAAGTTCTCCGCCGGCGCCGCCGCCATCGGCGTGCTGTTCGGAACCCTCCTCGCGTACGCCGCGGCGACGGCCACCCGGCCCCGCTGGCTGCGCAACCTCGTCACCGCCTTCTCCGGCGTAGCCGCGAACATGGGCGGTCTGCCACTCGCGTTCGCCTTCTTGAGCCTGCTCGGTCGCCAGGGTGTGGGGACGAAGATCCTCAACTGGATGGGCTGGGAGTTGTACGCCGGCGATTTCGACCTCGGCAACGTCACCGGGCTCATCGTCGTCTACTCGTACTTCAACATCCCGTTGATGCTGCTGATCACACTGCCTGCGATCGACGGACTCAAGCAGTCGTGGCGGGAAGCGTGCGCCAACCTCGGTGGCACCAGCTGGACCTACTGGCGCCGGGTCGGCCTGCCGGTGCTCGCCCCCTCGCTGCTCGGCGGCTTCCTGCTGCTCTTCGCGAACTCTTTCGCCGCATATGCCACGGCGCGGATCCTCACCGACAACTCCAAGATCGTCCCGCTCCGCATCGCCTTCTTCCTCGGCGGCGACGTGAGCATCGGCGAGGACGCCGTCGGCTTCTCGCTGGCCGCCTGGATGATCATCATCATGGTGGTCTGCATGTCGCTGTACTGGATGGCCCGCAAACGGGCCGAACGGTGGCAGAGCTGATGGATCCGAACTTCCAGAACCCGGTCGAGCTGCTTCCGATCGACCCCGAAATCGGAGGCCAGCCCGCCGCACCGACGGGTCTCGCTCCGCCGAGCGCCGGTCGCCCTCGTCGCCGCTTCGGACGGCTGATCCCCAACCTCGTGCTGATGATCAGCGCGATCTTCTTCCTCGCTCCTCTGCTCACGCTGGCCCGGTTCTCGCTGCAGAACGTGCCGACGATCCTGCTCGGCTGGGACACCCTGTTCAAGAAGTGGTCGCTCAACGGACTCACCAAGGCATTCGACGACCCAGCCTTCTGGCCCTCCCTCAAGCTCAGCCTGCAGCTGGCGGTGGGCACGGTGGCGCTCACCCTCGGCTTGCTGCTGCCGACTGCGATCTGGACCCACTTGCGCGTGCCGAAGGCCCGCTCGCTGATCGAGTTCATGACGGTGCTGCCCTACATGATCCCGGCGATCGCACTCGTGGCCGGAATCAAGATCATCCAGCCACACGCCCGGTGGTTCCTGAACTCCGATCTGTCGCTGATCCCGTTCTACGTGATCCTGGCGCTTCCGTTCACCTATCGCTCGCTCGACGCCGGGCTCAAGGCGATCGACCTCCGCGTCCTCGTCGACGCGTCGCGCAGCCTCGGCGCCGGCTGGGGTTCGACGGTGCTGCGCGTGATCATCCCCAACCTGCGCACTGCGATCATCTCGGCGTCGTTCCTCACTGCCGCCGTCGTGATCGGCGAATTCACCATCGCCGACACCCTGCTCAAAGAGACGCTGCCGCGCTTCCAGGCGACGTTCACCTCGCGTGAACCCCAGGGCGGATATGGCCTCAACCTGCTCGCGCTCCTCGTCACGATCGGGCTGTTCATCACCCTCAGCGTGGTCACCAAGAAGCGCGATCCGAAGCGCAAGTCGTTCGCCCGCATGGCAGCTGATGCTGCCTCGATGCCAGGAAACCCGGGATCGTGACCAACCTCACCTACGTCTCCGTCCGCAAGACCTTCGGCCCCACGGTGGCTCTCGAGGGCCTCGACCTCGACGTCAAGCCGGGCGAGCTGATCTCACTGCTCGGCCCGTCGGGCTGCGGCAAGACCACCGCGCTGCGGATCGCCGCCGGCTTCGAGTTCGCCGACTCGGGTGCGGTCCTGGTGAGCAATGCCGACATCACCCGCACACCCGCACACAAGCGGAACATGGGCATGGTGTTCCAGAGCTACTCGTTGTTCCCGAACCTCACGGTCGCCAACAACGTGGGATTCGGGCTGCGCACACGCAAGATGGCCAGTCCCGAACGGCACCACCGGGTGGCCGAGATGCTCGAGCTCGTGCAGCTCACCCACCTCGCCGACCGCTACCCGCACCAGATCTCGGGCGGTCAGGCTCAGCGTGTCGCCCTCGCTCGCGCGCTCGCGGTGCAACCTCAGGTGCTGCTCCTCGACGAGCCCCTCAGCGCGCTCGACGCGAAGGTGCGCGCCACCCTGCGCGACGAGATCCGCCGCATCCAGACCGAGCTCGGCATCACCACGCTGTTCGTCACCCACGACCAAGAGGAGGCGCTCGCCATCTCCGACCGCATCGGCGTGATGTCGAACGGTCGGCTCGAACAACTCGGCACGCCGAGAGACGTGTATCGCCATCCCGCCAGCGCATTCGTCGCCAGGTTCGTCGGTTCGATGAACGAGCTGCCGGCCACGGTCACCGGCACCCGTGCGGTCGACGTCGGCGGCCACCCCGTGGTCGTCGGCCGCATCACCCAGCACGATGGCGCCTCGGTGCGGCTCCTCGTGCGTCCGGAGGACATGCGGGTCGTCGCCGATGGTGGGCTCCCCGGCACGGTCACCACCTGCACCTTCCAAGGATCGGCCACGGTGCTCGGGGTTCGTCTCGACCGGCTCGACGTGCTCACGTCCGTGCACGTTGCAGGTGTCGCAGACTTCAACCCCGGAGCCCGCGTCGAGGTGTCGATCGACGGCGAACGGGCCGTGTGCGAGTCGCTGTCCTGACACATTCGGTGTCGGCGGGCGTTCCTCTGCCGCACCCTCCGAACCCCGGATCGACGGCCATTCGGCCACGCAATCGGCCACGCAATCGGCGATGCGATCGACGGGTGGAGCGACACGTGGCTTGACAACCACTGCCGTCATGCCGTAGCGATACGCCCCAATGGCCAAGCCCCTCGTCATCGTCGAATCGCCCGCGAAGGCGAAGACCATCTCCAAGTTCCTTGGGGCGACCTTCGATGTACGCGCCTCGGTGGGCCACGTCGCGGACCTTCCGAGCAAGGGCCTCAACATCGACGTCGACAACGGGTTCACCCCGACGTACGAGCTCACCGAGCGCGGCAAGCAGGTGATCAAGGACCTCAAAGCGGCCCTGAAGGACGCCAGCGAGCTCTATCTCGCGACCGACGAGGATCGTGAGGGCGAGGCCATCAGCTGGCACCTGCTCGAGTACCTGAAGCCCAAGGTGCCGGTGAAGCGGATGGTGTTCCACGAGATCACCAAGAGCGCGATCGACCAGGCCGTCAACAATCCTCGTGGTCTCGATTACGGGCTGGTGGATGCCGCGGAGACCCGCCGCTTGCTCGACCGCCTGTACGGCTACGAGGTGTCGCCGGTGCTGTGGCGCCGCGTGAACCGCGGCTTGTCGGCCGGTCGGGTGCAGAGCCCGTCGGTTCGGCTCATCGTCGAACGCGAACGCGAACGGATCGCCTTCGTGACCGCTGACTACTGGGACATCGATCTGCTCACGGGAACGTCGCCGGCCTTCAACGCCACGCTGGTCGCCCTGGATGGGAGCAAGGTCGCGACCGGCAAGGACTTCACGTCCGACGGCCATCCGAAGAAGAGCGTTGTCGTGGTCGATGAGGCCCGGGCCCGCGCACTCGCCGACGCGCTCGGTTCGTCGCAGTTCACGGTTCGCTCGGTGGAAGAGCGGCCGTACCGCAGTACGCCGAAAGCACCGTTCATGACCTCCACCCTCCAACAAGAGGGGGGCCGCAAGCTCAGGCTGAGCGCATCACAGGTGATGCGCCTCGCGCAGGGTCTGTACGAACGTGGCTACATCACCTACATGCGTACCGACAACGTGGTGCTCAGCGAAGAGGCGCTCGGCGCAGTGCGCGCCGAGGTGAGCCGTGGCTACGGCAGCCAGTTCCTGTCGAGTGCGCCTCGCCAGTACTCGAGCAAGATCAAGAACGCACAAGAGGCCCACGAGGCGATCCGGCCCACGACGCCACTGCGCACCCCCGATTCGCTGTCGGGCGAGCTCAACGGCCAGGAGATGCTCCTGTACCGGATGATCTGGCAGCGCACGCTCGCTTCACAGATGGCAGACGCCGTCGGCACCACCGTCAGCGTGCGCCTGGGCGCGGTCGCCCAGATCGGCGGCGGTGCGACGGATGCCGAGTTCGCCGCGAGCGGCACCACGATCACCTTCGCCGGCTACCGCCAGGTGTACGTCGAGTCGGCCGACGACGATGCGGCCGAGACCGGCGAAGAAGCGCGCGAGGCATTGCTGCCGCCGCTCACCGTCGGCGCGCCGGTTGCGGTCGACCACCTCACGCCCAACGGCCACAGCACCAGTCCTCCCGCCCGCTACACCGAGGCGTCGCTGGTGAAGAAGCTCGAGGAGCTGGGCATCGGTCGGCCCTCCACCTGGGCGTCGATCATCCAGACCGTGCAAGACCGTGGGTACGTGTGGAAGAAGGGCCAGGCGCTCGTTCCCACGTGGACTGCCTTTGCCGTCGTCGGCTTGCTGGAGAAGCACTTCGACGATCTGGTCGACTACGCGTTCACGGCCAGGGTCGAAGAGGACCTCGACTCGATCGCCCGCAACGAACGCGGCAAGGTCGACTGGTTGCAGCACTTCTACTTCGGTGACGCCGACGAGCAGCAACCCGGGCTGAAGCGCCTCGTCGCCGAGAACCTCGACCACATCGACGCCGCCGAGATCAACACGTTCCCCATCGGGCTCGACCCCGACGGCAACCTGATCGTGGTGAAGCCCGGCAAGTACGGGCCGTACGTGAAGCGCGGCGACGACACGGCCAGCGTTCCCGACGATCTGACGCCCGACGAACTGACGGTCGCCAAGGCGCTCGAGCTGCTCGCGCTGCCGAAGAGCGACGAGCCGATCGGCGAGCTCGACGGGCTGCCGGTGTTCGCGAAGAACGGCCGATACGGGCCGTACGTGCAGTGGGGCACTCCCGACCAGTTGCCGCCGGGGCTCGACAAGCCCAAGATGGCGAGCCTGTTCAAGACGATGACGCTCGACAAGGTGAGCGTCGGCGACGCGGCCGATCTGCTGAAGCTGCCACGCGCTCTCGGCACCGACCCCGCCGACGGTGTGGCGATCGTGGCCAACAACGGTCGCTACGGCCCGTATGTGCAGAAGGACAAGGACTTCCGCAACATCGACAACGAAGAGCAGCTGCTCACGATCACCCTCGAGCATGCCCTGCTGATCTTCTCCCAGCCCAAGGTGTTCCGTCGCGGCGGCGGAGCGAACATGGCGGCCAAGGGCCCGCTGCGCGAGTTCGGTGTCGATCCGATCAGCACCAAGCCCGTGGTGGCCAAGGACGGCAAGTTCGGCGTGTACGTCACCGACGGCGAGACCAATGCCTCGCTGAGCAAGGGCGACCGCCTGGAGACGATGCTTCCCGAGCGTGCCTACGAACTGCTTGCGATCCGCCGCGAAGCGATCATCGAAAAGGGCGGCCCCGCCGCGAAGAAGGCGCAGGCGACCAAGAAGGCCGCCGCCAAGAAGGCGGCTCCAGCCAAGAAGGCCGCGAAGAAGACCGTGAAGAAGGCGCCGGCCAAGAAGGCCAGCGCAGCTGCACCGCGCGGCGCCGACTGATCTCGACCTCCGGCACCGGTCACCCGGCCGCCATCACGCCGATCACACCCACGAGGACCAATCCGCTGGCGGCGTACTCGCGTCGACCGTGACGTTCGCCCAGCCACCAGTGCGCGACGGCGAAGGTGATCAGCAACTCGACCTGGCCGAAGGTGCGCACCCTGGCAGCGTTCTCGAGGGTGAACGCGAGCGCCCAACACGCCGAGCCACAGACGCTGAGCACTCCCACGATCGAGCTCGACCGCCAGTTCACCACGGCGAGGTGCAGCTGATCGCGTTCGCGCACGGCGAGATAGCCGCCGTGCATGACGACCTGCATCGTATTCATCACCGCGAGGGTGAGCAACGCTCGGGCGATCACATGGCCATCGT
Source organism: Actinomycetota bacterium (assembly GCA_043755475.1). GTDB lineage: Bacteria > Actinomycetota > Acidimicrobiia > Acidimicrobiales > Ilumatobacteraceae > VFMC01. The sequence continues at coordinate 3,179 of JAYUSX010000045.1, read as the reverse complement.
TGTCCTGACCGTCGATGAGCGCTCGCGACGCTGCCCGGATCGCGACCGACGCGAGGGCGAATGCGCCACCGGCGGCCACACCGAACAGCACGGCCTGGTCGCGCACCACGAGCACGCGTCGTCCGCCGGCCAACACGACCACTCCGGCGAAGCACACCAGGGTGGCCACCCATCCGAGGGGGCGCAGCGGTTCGCCCAGGAAGACGAGCGAGAACACCGCGACCTGGACGACCTCGGTCTTGGTGTAGACCGTGCCGATCGCGAAGTCGCGGGAGTCGAATGCTCGGATCATGAAGATCGTGCCGACGATCTGAGCCAGGCCGCCGACAGCGATGATCGGCCAGAACCGGACGGGTGGGACGGGGAGTCCATCGATGGAGCCCACGGCGACGACCGCCAGGATCGCGATCGGAGCCCCGTAGAGGTAGCGCACGAATCCCGCGCCGCTCACCGACAGCAGGGCGCGCAACCGCTGTTGCATCGCGGTGCGGGCCGTCTGGAAGCAGGCCGCAGCGATCGTCACGGCGATCCACATGGCTGTCCTCCTGACCGGTGAATCTCATTATATGAGATGTTCATCTCATGTTCAGCCTACACGGCGCGCCGCTAGCGTGCGACCCGGTGAACGGGTCGAGTTGCTACATCGCCTTCGAAGGCGCGGAGGGGTGCGGCAAGAGCACCCACGCGGCGCGCCTCGCCGCGGAGCTCGATGCCGTGCTCACCCGTGAGACCGGCGGCACGGCGGTCGGCGCCCGCATCCGCGCGATCCTTCACGACACGGCGGTGACCGACCTGGCCGACCGCGCCGAGGCGCTGCTCACCGCGGCCGATCGCGCCCAGCACCTCGAGCAGCTGGTGTTGCCGGCGCTGACATCCGGGCGTCACGTCGTGAGCGATCGCACGGTCTACTCCACGCTCGCCTACCAGGGCTACGGCCGCGGTCTCGATGTCGACGAGCTCCGCCACATCAACGGCTGGGCGATCGGCGGTCATTGGCCTCACCTGGTCCTCCTGCTCGAGGTCGATCCGGCGGTGCAGGCCGGCAGGATGCACGGGCGAGAGCTCGACCGGTTCGAACGCGAGCACGACGACTTCCACGGCCGGGTTCGCGATGGCTTCGCACGGATGGCCGCCGACGATCCGCAGCACTGGGTGCGGATCGACGGCAACCCCGGCATCGACGAGGTGTACACCTCCATCCGCGGTGCCGTTCGAGAGCGGTTGGGCATCTGATGGTCACCGCCTCCGCCAGCGCCTCGTCGGGCGCCACCTCCAGCGTGTGGGATGCCGTCGTCGGCCAAGAGCGTGCGGTGCACCGCCTTCGGTCGAGCGTGGCGGATCCGGTTCACGCGTACCTGTTCGTCGGCCCTGCGGGCTCCACCAAGGATCAAGCCGCACGGGCGTTCGCGGCCGCCTTGCTGGCAGGCGGAGACCACCCCGACCATCGCTCGGCCCGGCTGGCCCTCACCGGCGAGCACCCCGATGTGCGCGAGGTTCGCCGCGTGGGCGCCGCCATCGCGAAAGAACAGATCGAAGACATCATCCGTTCCGCCTCGCTCGCACCGGTGGAAGGCGACCGCAAGATCCTGATCCTCGAGGAGTTCCACCTCCTCACCGCCGACGGCGCGGCCAGACTGCTCAAGACGCTGGAGGAGCCGCCGGCCAGCACCGTGTTCATCGTGCTCGCCGATCAGATCGACTCGGAACTGGTCACGATCGCGTCGCGGTGCGTTCGCATCGAATTCGTCCCCATCCCGGTCCCGGCCATCACCGACGCGCTGGTGAACGAAGGGCACGACCCCGACGCATCGGCATCGGCCGCAGCCGCGTCGGCCGGCAACCTCGACCGAGCTCGCGTCTTGGTGAGCGACCCAGGACTCGCTGCACGCCGCGCCGTGTTCGCAGCGATTCCCAGCCGCCTCGACGGCACCGGTTTCACCGTGGCCACCATCGTCGAGGAGATCACCAAGCTCGGCGACGAGGCGACGGCGTCGCTCACCCCGATCCACGCCGCGGAGATCACCGAGCTGGAGACACGGGTTGCCGCCGCCGGCGAGCGCGGCAGCGGGCGCAAGGCGCTCGAGGACAAGCACAAACGAGAGGTGCGCCGCTACCGCATCGACGAACTGCGCAGCGCGCTGACCGTGATGGCCGGGGTGTATCGCGATTCGCTCGTCGAGGGCACGGCCGCCCGACCCGATGCGGCTGCTCACGCGGTCGATCGCATCCACCGGGCACTCGAGGCGTTCGAACGCAACCCGAACGAAGCGCTGCTGCTGCAGCACCTGCTCATCGACCTCCCCGCCGTCTGAACACTCGGCCGATCGCACCTCGGGGGTCGTGTCACACCCTCTTGCGAGGATGGAGATGTGGGGAACGAGTCGACGGACGACCTGCTGTGCGACACGGTGTTGGGCGACACGGTGTTGGGCGACATCGATGTGATGGTGCTGTTGCGCCATGTCACCGAACGGTTGCTCGCCATCGAAGCCGACGCTCCCGACGACGCGACCCTGCACCAGCTCGTCGTCGAACTGCACACCGAGCGATCCAAGTTCGCGGTCGCCTACGCCGAACTGCTCGCCCACTGGGACACCCGCCGACTCTGGGAATCCGACGGATCACGCAGTCCCGCCCACCGCCTCGCCAGAGAAACACGGTCTTCCGTCGGCTCGGCCCGCGACGACCTCCGCCGCGCCCGACGAATCCGTCATCTCCCCGCCACCCGCGACGCGGTCGCCAACGGGCACCTCTCCATCGATCACATCGACCTCGCAGGCCACGTCAACACACCACATCGCCGCCACCTGTTCACCCGCGACGAGGAACTCCTCGTCCGCACCTGCAGCCACCTGTCCTACGCCGACGGCGCCCGAGCGATCCGCTACTGGGCAACCCGCGCCGACGACACACTCACCGACGAACGAACGGCGGGCGACCAGGCCGACTCACGCCCCACCGACCCCGACCACGCACCCGACGACGCCAACGCACCACCCGATCCGCAACCCGATCCCGCCAGCCCCGACCACAACGGCGCCGACCACAACGACAACGACAACGACCCCGATCACGGCCATGACTCCGATCGCAGTTCGACCGGGTCTCGTCTCCACGCCTCGCGCACGCTCGACGACACCCTGGTCATCGACGGCACCCTCGACGCGATCGACGGCACC
>JAYUSX010000044.1:0-6021 GCA_043755475.1 Actinomycetota bacterium | reverse complement strand
TCTCGTCGAACAACAGCACCAGGTACTGGCCCGAGATGCCCGCGAGATTGGGCATGATCACGAGGTCGGCGACGATGCAGCCCCATCCGGCGATCCATCCCGCCTTCGGGCCGAACGATCGCACGCCCCAGGTGAAGTTGGTGCCGCAATCGGGATCGGCTTTGTTGAGGTAGTAGAAGGCTGCGGCGATGCATGCCATCGGCACGAACGCGAACAGGATGATGAAGGGCGCCTTCTCGGCGACCGAATCGGTGACGAAACCGACGCTGGCAGCGAGGCTGTAGCCGGGTGCCGTCGACGCAACGCCGATCACGATCACCGCGACGAGACCGAGAGAACCTCCCTTCAGACCCTTGTCGGCCATGCCTGCCGGCTCGTGCTCGATGACGCTCATGATGGTTCGTCCATGGTGATCCCCCGACCCCGACGGAAGCCCTCCCGTGTGTGGAGACGGAGTCTGCCATGTTCGGCGAAGCGCGTTGGCCGTGCGCATGGGCGACCACGACGAGTGCATCGCTAGAGTCGCGTCCGTATGTCGCTGCACTCAGATCCGTTCTTCCGTACGTTCCATGCGTTGCGCATCAAGGGCTTCGCCAAGCTCGAAACCGTCGCGGAGGTCGCCGACTTGCCGGTCTCCGTGGTGCAGGTGCACCTCGCCGACCTCCTCGCTCGAGAATGGGCCATGTTCCGAGAGGCGCGTCAGCTGTGGCAGCTCACCCCTGTCGGCCGTGAGGAGCACAAGACGGCACTCGTCGCCGACGTCGGTCATCTGCACATCGCCGAGAGGATGCACGATGCGTATCAGTCGTTCCTCGGCATCAACGAGCGGTTCAAGGCGCTGTGCGGTGACTGGCAGCTCAGAGATGGCGCTCCGAACGACCACACCGATGCTGCCTACGACGCAGAGGTCGTCCGGCGGCTGGTTGCGCTCAACGACGACGCGGTCCCGGCGGTGGCCGCGATGGCCGTCGTGCTCGAACGGTTGCACGCGTACGGCCCCCGGCTGGCATCGACGTGCCAGCGCGTGGTCGCCGGTGAAACGAATATGTTCACCGGGGTCATGTGCGGCAGCTACCACGATGTGTGGATGGAACTGCACGAAGATCTCATCCTCACCCAGGGCATCGACCGCACCGCCGAAGGATCGTTCTGATGGCACGCTTCGGTCGGGTGCTCACGGCGATGGTCACGCCGTTCGGTGCCGATGGTCGGCTCGATCTCGATGTCGCCCGCACGCTCGCTCGGTACCTGCAGGACCAGGGCAACGACGGCATCGTCGTCGCCGGCACGACGGGCGAGTCGCCGGTGCTCACCGATGACGAGCGGCTGTCGTTGTTCGCCGCGGTGATCGAAGCCGTCAGCATCCCGGTGATCGCCGGCACCGGCACCAACGACACGGCGCACTCGGTGCACATGACCGCTGAGGCCGAAGCGTTGGGCGCTGCGGGTGTGCTCGCGGTGTGCCCGTACTACAACAGGCCGTCGCAAGCCGGAATCTCCGGTCACATCCGGGCGATGGCTGCCGCCACCACGTTGCCTGTGATGGTGTACGACATCCCCGTGCGCACCGGGCGAAAGATCAACACGGCCACGCTGTTGTCGCTGTTCGCCGAGGTGCCCAACGTGATCGCGCTGAAGGACGCTGCCGGGAACCCCGGGGAGACCGCTGTGCTGATCAGCACCGCCGCTCACGCGGGCCTCGACGTCGACGTGTACAGCGGCGACGACGGGATGACCTTGCCCTTGCTGGCCTGCGGCGCCGTCGGAGTGGTCGGTGTCGCCACGCACTGGACCGGCCCCGACCACCAGGAGATGTTCGACCTCTGGGACAAGGGCGACCCCGCCGGTGCCCGCCTCGTCAATGGTCGCCTGCTCGAGAGCTTCGCGTTCGAGACCGGCGACGACGCGCCGAACCCGATCCCCACCAAGGCGATGATGCGCCATCTCGGCTTTGCGGTCGGGCAGGCGCGGCTGCCGATGGGCGATGCACCGGCGTTCGTCGACGAGCGAGCACCCGTTGTGGCGGCGAATCTGCAACGCTGGCGAGATGCGTTCCCCCACCGTCCTGACCACTGACCAGACTTCACCGACGCCCGCCGCGTGCGTGACGCTGTGAGCGCACCCGTTCGCATCGCGTTCCTGGGTGGTCTCGGTGAGATCGGCCGGAACTGCATGGCGGTCGAGCACGACGATCGCATCCTGCTCATCGACTGCGGTCTCATGTTCCCCGATGCCGACATGCACGGGATCGACCTGGTGCTGCCCGATTTCACCTACCTGCGCGAGCACGCCGATCGCATCGAGGGGTGTGTGGTCACCCACGGTCACGAGGACCACGTGGGTGCCCTGCAGTACCTGCTGCGCGACTTGAGCTTCCCGATCTTCGGTTCACCGGTCGCGCTCGGCCTGGCGCGCAACCGGATCGAAGAGGCCGGTCTGCTCGGCCGCACCGAGCTCGTGGCGGTGCGCGACGGCGAGCGGCGCCGGATCGGCCCGTTCGATGTCGAGTTCATCCCCGTCACGCACTCGGTTCCCTACGCCCACGCGATCGCCCTGCACACACCGCAGGGCGTGATCCTGCACACCGGCGACTTCAAGCTCGATCTCACCCCGGTCGATGGCCGCAGAACCGACCTCGGCCGCATCGGCGCGCTCGCCTCGACCGAAGGGATTCGACTGCTGCTGGCCGACTCCACCAATGCCGAAGAACACGGTCATGCACCGAGTGAGTCGAGCGTGGGAGCGGTGTTGCGGCAGCTGTTCATGGAGGAGCCCGACCGCCGGATCATCACCGCCAGCTTCGCCAGCCACCTGCACCGCATCCAGCAGATCATGGACGCCGCGGTCGCCACGGGCCGCGTCGTCGCCACCCTTGGTCTGAGCATGAAGAAGAACGTTCGAATGGGCCGCGACCTCGGCATCATCTCCATTCCCGACGCATCGCTGGTCGACATCGACGACATCGACAAGTACTCGCCCGGCAAGGTGTGCATCGTGTCCACCGGTTCACAGGGTGAACCGATGTCGGCCCTCGCGCTGCTGGCTCGTGGCGAGAGCAAGTGGGTCAAGGTGGGCGAGCACGATACGGTCATCCTGTCGAGCCACGCCATCCCCGGCAACGAGGGAAACGTCAACCGGGTGATCGACGGCCTGCTGCGGGCCGGGTGCGAAGTGGTGCACAGCGGCGTCGCCGACGTGCATGCCACCGGACATGCCCAGGCCGACGAGCTGAAGACCTACCTGTCGATCACCAACCCCGAGTGGTACGTGCCCATCCACGGCGAGTACCGCCACATGGTCGCGAACGCGAAGCTGGGCATGCTGATGGGGGTGGCTCGCGACCACGTGCTGCTGTGCGAGGACGGCGACGTGCTCGAGCTCGGCGACGACGGCCTCGAACGAGCCGGACGCATACCCGCCGGCTACCTGTACGTCGACGGGATCATCGGCGACGTGGGGCAAGGGGTGTTGCGGGATCGGCAGCTGCTGGCCGAAGAAGGTGTGGTGGTGGTCGTCGTCACCGTCGACATGGAGACTCGCAAGGTGCTCACCGGCCCGGAGATCATCACCCGAGGGTGGGTGTACGCACCCGAGGCCGAGGATCTTCTCGACGAGGCGTGCGACACGGTCGCTGCGGCTGTCGAGAAGTCGCTGGCCAACGGAGTGCGCGACGTGGAGAGCCTCGAACGCGACGTGCGTCGGGCCGCCGGCAAGTTCGTCAGCGATCGCACCAAGCGGCGGCCGATGATCGTGCCCGTCGTGATGGAGACCTGATGCACGCGGCGAGGAGTGCGGCGCCGCGATGCGCGCCGTGATGGCCGCCGTGGCCGCCGTGGCCGTCGCGTTCGTACCGGCGTGCAGCGACGACGGCGGCTCCTCACCGGCGTCGTCGATGTCGCTCGGGCCCGCCGAGTGCGCGGCCTCGGACCCCGTGCTGATGATCGACCGCATCGATGCCGCCGTCGTCGCGGTCGAAGCCGAGCTCGGGGGGCCGCAGGTCTACTTCGAGATCAACGCGACGCCGTTGCTGGTGAACCTGTTCGTGGCCGATCCCGTCGCGAAGACGGTCACGCCCTACGCCTTCGTCGGCGACGAGTTGTCGGCGGAGGCGCCACTGCCGGTGGAGTCGGGGTCGGCGTTCCCCGCGTCGGCGTTGTCGATCGATCCGGAGCGTGTGCTGTCGTGCGTGGTCGATCAGTTGCCCAACAGCGTGATCGAGGTCTTCTTCGTCGAGGCCAATGCCGAGGGTGCCCTCCGCTACACCGTGCTCACGTCGAACGACCAAGGCGGCCAACTCACGGTCGAGGTGAGCGGTGACGGCCTGGTGTTGGCCGTCGACACCGCCTGACCCCCGGCCGAGCGCGCATTCGATGAGGTTCATGTCACCACATGGACCGACAGTCGTTCCGTGCGGTGACGTGAACGTCGGGTAGGTGCCGAGCCAGTCCCTCCAGAACCGAAGCGACCACGAGCTCGGGCTCATCGGTGACCTGCACGTACGTGAACTGGAGCGGTTCCTTCCCATGGAGTCCCCCGATGTGGAAGCCGCTCGTCGCTCGGCTTCGAGGCGGGGCGGTCACCTCGACCTGACCCCGCCGACCGGTGGTGATGTCCGGCATGGGCGCGCAGTCAATCGCGCTCGGTGCGATCCGACAACCGCCATCACCGATCGGCTCGCGGAACCCTCGACGGGGTTCATGTCACCGCACGGAACGACTGTCGTTCCATGGGGTGACACGAATGCAGTCACGCCAGGTGAGGGTCGCGGTGGCCTCCCGGACAGGCCTGGTCAGGGCGGGCGCCACGTTCTGAACGGGCCTGCCCTCCGCACGATGACGGCTCGAGCCGATGAGGGGTGCACCGAGCGTCGCGCGCCCCATTGGTAGGTTGGTCGTCGATGGCCACCTACAGCCCTGGCAAGGGCCGAAGCTCCAAACAGTCGAGCCCACGCTCGCCCTCACGACCGGCGGCGGGGTCGTCGCGTGCTCGCGCGGGGCGTGCCCGGAACGAGCGTGGCCATGGCCGCAGCAAGCAGGGTTCGGCCGCGGCCGACATTCGCGAGGCGATCGGTGGCCGCGAGAACGAGTTCGTCGGCGTCGGGCTGATCGTCGCCGGCATCCTGATCGGGCTGGCCGTGTACTTCGACGTCGCGGGGCCACTCGGCCGCGGCGTCGAGACGCTCATCGGCTGGTTCACGGGGCTCGGTCGCTACATGGTGCCGATCGCGCTGGTCGGCAGCGGTGCCGCGCTGGTGCACAGGGGCCAGAGCGAGAACCGCATGCGCCTGATCCTCGGCTGGACGCTCACCGCGCTCGCCGTGCTCGGACTGCTGCACGTGGTGCGAGGGCCCGAGAAGTTGATGGCCGACTTCGATGCGTTCGGCACCGCCGGAGGGTGGTTCGGGGCGATCGTCGGCGAGCCCCTCCGCGGGTTGATCGCCGATGCCGGCGCGATCGTGGTCTTCGTCGCCGTGGCGATGCTCGGGCTGGTGCTCATCACCGGATCCACCATCAAGCAGATCATGTCCCAGACGGGTCGCGGGGCTGCGGCGATGGCGACGCCGCTCGGCAGCCTGGCGCGCAGCGCTCGTTCCAAGATCGGCGACATCGCAACGCTGAAGAGCGATCGTGTCGACACCGACGGCGATCCCTACGATCCCTACGACGAGGACCACGCCGACACTCGGCCGAGCCTGTACGACGCCGACAGCGACGACGACTGGAGCGACGTTGCTCCCGCCAAACCAAAGCGGGTCCGGGCGAAGCCCACCATCGAGCCGGCGATCTTCACCCTCGGAGACACCGATCAGACCGAGCTCGCGCTCGGTCCCGGCGCCCAGCGAGGCGCCTGGGTGCTGCCTCCTTCCACGTATCTCAATCGCACCGAGAGCCAGACGATCAATCGGGCGGAAGTGGAGGCGCGGGGCAAGACGCTCGTCGAGTCACTCGCGTCTCACGGGGTCGAGACGAAGATGGTCGGCATGACGGTGGGACCCACCGTCACCCGGTACGAACTCGAACT
>JAYUSX010000043.1:0-6027 GCA_043755475.1 Actinomycetota bacterium | reverse complement strand
GTAGTAGCTCACCGGACCGAAGAAGCCCGAGTTCGCGAACTCGTCGGTGTACACCTGGAGGTCGGCTGCGGTCAGCCATCCGCCCTCGGGGCCCGGGTACGGCAGGTCCGGCGGCTCGGTGCCCATCACGTCGAGGAATCCCGTTCCGTCCATCGGCGGAAGCTCGGTGGGCATCGCGCGGCCGACCATCGCTGCGCCGGACGCGCTGTACAGGAAGCTGGCCATCGACCGGCCCGGGTCTGCCTCGAGCTCGCGTTCAGGCGGGCCGACCTGCTGGAAGTAGAGGATGTAGAAGAAGCGATCGGTGTAGACCATCTTCATCAGTTCGGTCGGAGCGCCGGGCCACGATGTGCAGGGCACGCTCACGCCCACGACCGAACGCACGCGATCGGGGTGCATCCGGGCGGTCTCCCACACGATCAACGAACCCCAGTCGTGGCCCACGAAGACGGCCTGGTCCTTGCCGGCTCGATCGAGCAGCGCGAGCAGGTCGCCGGCGAGGTGTTGCACCCCATAGGCGGCGACGTCGCGGGGTGCCGACGAGTGGCCGTAGCCGCGTTGATCGGGCGCGAGTACGTGGTATCCCGCAGCTGCGAGAGCGGGCAGCTGATGACGCCACGAGTGAGCCAACTCGGGAAAGCCGTGGCTGAGAATCACCGTCGGGTTTGCCGGGTCGCCGGCTTCGTGCACCCTGAGGGTCACCCCGTTCACCTCGACGTCATGGACACAGATCTTGTTCATGGGAAGCGAGTCTCGCGTGCCGAAAACGTACAACGGGCACCGGAGCCGCAGCTCCGGTGCCCGTGTCGATCGATGCGGATCGACGAGGGTCAGCTGTCGATACTCACTCGTAGCGCACGATGACCGAATGGATGAGCGCCGTGGTGGCGCACGTGTCCGCCCCGATTGCGCCGGAACGGAAGATGCTGAAGCTGTAGGTGTCGCCGGGCCGCAGCGTCGACGTGCCATTGGGGCTGACGAGCGCGAACGTTGTTGCGTTGCTCGTGTTCGCCGTCGCAGCCGACGTGGCGTTGCCGAGTCCGTTGATGCCCGTGCTCGCGCCGACGCCCACGTTGAAGGCCTGTCCCGAGCTCACCACGCTCACCGAATTCCCTCGCCATGCGACCACGCACGACGTGCCACCGGTGTGCCAGTTCAGGGTCACCGCGATCTGACCACCCGGGGTGTAGTCGGGCGGCAGCACGAAGTTGAAACCTGCGTCCTCGGAGGCTGCATCGGGGAAGTTCAGGCCGGTGTTGGCACCGAAGCCGTCGGTCACCGTTGCCGTGCCGTTGGTGCTGAACACGTCGAGCGCGACCCACTTGTCGTTGCCGGGAACGTAGTAGCCGGCGATGTCGGCGATGACGTGTGCGTTGCCGGACAGGTTGAACACGCTCACCTGTCCTGCCGTGCCGACTTTCACGGTGACGAGGTTCGGGATCGTGTCACCGGCGGCCCAGTTCAGGTTTGAGGCAGTTGGGCGAGCGGCGCCTGCTGGATACACCGTGAGGAAGCTCGACGCGTTCGTCGCAGAGACCGTGACGTTCATCACGACTGCGGAAGCGTTCACCGGCACACCGGCGACACCGGTGACCGCGAACGTGTGGGTCTGTCCCGAACTCAATGGACCGACGAATCCGCCGACGTTTTCAGGTGCGGGCCGTGTGTCGAGCACTCGGGTCGGTGAGATCGGCACGAACGAGTTCGTCACGACATCACCGGGCGCTGCGGATGCATAGTGAAGCGCCGTGCCGCCACCCAGGGTCACCGCAACGGCGGCGCCGATCGCTGCCCAGCGGCTCCTCCATCCGGATCGACGGCGGGTTGCCAGCTCGGCGATCTTCGCCTCGAGATCTTGGATCTTGGCTTCGTTGTTCATGGTGTCCCTCCCAATCGGACGGTACGCATGCTGCGCGCGCACATGACCACATGATCGGCCAATTCGGGAACGATGTCCAGCATGTTCGTGAGGATCGGTCGCTCGATGCATGACATCCGGCCACGCAACGTGGGCGAATCATCAAGCAGCAGAGGCGCTGCGGCTGATCTCGTCGAGTTCGGCCCAGGTGAGACCGTCGCTCGACCACAGTCGATCGAAGGCGAGGTCGGCGACGTCGTTGAACCCGTGTCGGTTGCGGAAGTTGTACTGCCATCGCTGACGGTTCATGGGAAGGCCGATGCGTTCGAGGCGTCCGACGCTGTAGGTCTCCCACGCCGCGAAATGGGCGAGCGAGAGTTGGTCGTCGGGCGGTGCCTCGCCGAAGCCGCCGACCAGCCGGTCTCGGGCCCGCAGCAGCACGCGTCCGAGCGCAGCGGCAGTGGTCTCCTCGCTCTGGTGTCGCGGCTGCCGAGTGTCCTCGAAAGCGCCACTCTCCACTCGGATGGTCACGACATCACCCAGATCCAGCGCGATGCGGGCGAGCGGCGTGGTCTCGTCCACCTCGATCACGACAGGGCGATCAAGGCCGAGCGCGGCGACGAGGCTCGCGGCCACGCGCTCGATCATCGCTGCATCGAAGGAGACGAACTGGAAGGTTTGCGGGGTGACGGTGACGGTCATGTGGAGCCGATCATGCAGGATCAGGTGAGGGCTGGTGCGAACGTCACGAGGCCGCGAACTCGCGTGTCGCGGCCTGCATCTTCGCGACCGTTGCCTTGCGCTCTTCGAGCGCGGCCAGGCTGACCTCGGCGATGTCGGCGACCTCGTCGTCGGTGAAGCCCGCGAGCTCGCGGAACCGTCGGGCGAGACCGATGGGCGACTCGTGGCTGTCGGAACGGGTACCGCCATAGCTGAACAGCTTGTCGACCACGGTCTGGAACTCAAGCGCCGTCTTGCGTCGATCGGGATCGTTCTCCGTCACGCGCCGCAGCCAGTCGCTGCCCATCTTCACGTGGGTCACTTCGTCGGCGAGCATCCAGTCCTCGCAGAACTCGAGGTACGGGTCGCCGGCCAGATCACCGAACTCCTTCATCGTGGTGAACACGTCGATGGCCAGGCCTTCGAGCGCCCGATTCACACCGGCGAGACGCAGCACGGGATCGCCGCTGCAGGCCGCCTGGAACAGCACCGTGTTCTCGGCGAACTCACCGATCTCACCGCCCATCCAGTCGCTGAGCTTGATGCTGATCTCCACGTGGCGGGCCTCGTCCCACGCCTGGCGAGCCATGTCGAGCTTCAACGCGAACGGCACCGTGTCGGCGAAGGAGTCGGCTCCGTGGGCGTCGTCCTGCGAGCGTCGCGCACCGTCGCCCGCGGTTCGGAAGTCGTGGCAGGTGCGGCCGGCTCCTTCGAGCGCCTGGATCTCACCCACGAAGATGCCGTGCATCAGAGCCCGCGCCGCGGAGCTGGCATCGGGGCGGCTGGGGACCAACCGGTTCGATTTCTGGCGAGGCTCGTCCGAGCCGAGTGCGCTGCGTGGGTCGGCCATGCGCTCCTTCATCGTGACCTGGTTGAACCGGCTGTCGCGTGCCAGCTCCTCCACCGGAAAGAACTTCCTCATGTTGCACCCCCTGTCGCGGACCCTGTCGGGCCACCGATGCTGCCTGGCCCAGTGATGCCGCCCGCCGCCAGCATCAGCTTCTCGAGCCGTGATTGATGAGCGGCCGCTCTGTCGACCTCGTCGGGCGTTTCGATCAGCGACTGGATGAGCATCTCGCCATCGCGCCAGTCGTTGAACTCGTCCTGGAGGATGAAGTCGATCGAACGGATGGTGGGGGCATCGGTGATCTGGCTCGTGTTGTTCCTGTGGAACGTGTAGGCGGCGATGAAGTGTGGGATGAACACCCGATAGACGCCGACGAGCTTCTCGATGGTCTGCTCGGGTGCCTCGGGCTCGGTCATCGCCTCGACGAATCGCACCATCGCATCATTCGCGGGTTGGGTCAGCCGGTCGGGGTTCATCTCACGGAGTTCCGGAAGACGCTTGTGCCACAGCTCGGCATGCCACGCGTGCTTGTAGCAGTGGGTGCCGAGGCGCATCTTCACGTCCAACTCGGGGACGGTCGCCACCCAGCCACCGAGTGCCTCGAACAGCTTCATCTCGGCCCACTTGTAGTTCCCGACCCGACGAGCCGATTCCTCCACGTCGAACAGACCGGGCAATTCGCGCCGATCCCACGGCGCAAACGGCGCTCTCGGCTTGTACGGATCAGCCACAATCCCCCCCAGGTCGTGGACGAGAGCCCGGCGTGCGAATCACTCGTCGATTGTCCGGCCGCACCATACCCTCACCAGGCGGACGCTGATGAGCCGGGAGATCGATCTGAATCGATCGGACGCCTCAGGGGCGAACCGTCATCGGTACGTGCGTCTCGAGGATCGATTGCATCTCGTCGGCCGTCACCGTCGGACCGACGACGGTTCCCTGCACTTGGTCGAAGCCGAGCGTGACCAACCAGTCCAGCGTCTCGTCGTCGTCGGCGCCATCAGCCGCAACGAGCACGCCGAAGCCGTGGCACGCGGCGATCATCGCGGCCATCAGCTCGGTGTCGAGGGGCCGTAGGTCGGCGAGACCCTGCCGGCCGATCTTGAGAGCGTTGGCGCGAGAGCGTCGGAGCGCTGACAACGAGGTGATGGACGAGCCGAAGTGGTCGATCGTCACCCAGATGCCGGCGGATGTGAGCAGCTTCAGTGATCCTTGGCTGATGCCCTGGCCGAGCAGCAAGTGCTGTTCGGAGATCTCGATGCCGATCGCATGGAGCGGCAGCTCGGCGCGCTGCACCGTCTCGATGATCCTCGCCACGAGCGTCTCGTCATAGATGATTGCGCCATTGACGTTGATCGACACGGGAACGGCCCGACCGGCCCGGTTCCAATCGCCGTAGTGCCGCACCGCTTCTCGCAACGAGTGCATGACGATGTCGGCGTTCAGGTTGCTGAGATCGACCATCTCCGTCAGCTCGTCGGTGGACAGCAGGCCGAGCGATGGGTGACGCCACACCAGCAACCCTTCGACGGACGAGATCACTCCCGTTTTGGTGTCGATGGCTGGTTGATGGTGGAGCTCCAGCTCTCCGCTCATCAGTGCTCGACGGAGCTCACCGAGGAGCATCATCCGGTGCGGTGCCGAGGTGTCCCTCCGAGCGTCGTACACCTCGTGCGTGTTGCGGAAGCGCTTGGCGTTGCTGAGCGCCACGTCGGCCTGTCGGAGGAGCTCGTCTGCAGACGCCTCGGCCCTGTTCTTGGTGGTGATGCCCATGCTCGCCGCAGCTTGCAGCGTGAGCCCGTTGGGCAGGTTCACCGGCCGCGTGAGCGCATGAAAGATGCGAGCAACCAGTTCATGTTGGGCACCGACGCCGGGCGGCGTGAGGATGCCGAACTCGTCGCCGCCGAGCCGAGCCACGATCGCACCTTCCGGCGCGTCGGCGAGGATCCGACCCACCTCGATCAGCAACTGGTCGCCACATCCGTGCCCGAACGCCTCGTTGACGTTGGTGAAGCGGTCGAGATCCATCACGAGCAACATCGACCCGACGGGCGCATCGCCGATCGCTTGTCGCAGCTTCACACGGTTGGGCAGACCGGTGAGCGGGTCCACGAATGCGAGTCGCTCGAGCTCGCCGCGAGCCGCCCACAGTTCGGTGACGTCCTGCATGACGACGGCGCAGTGATGGTCGGGGAGTGGACTCGTGACGATCGAGAACAGACGGTTCTCGCCGTGGAGCCGGATGTGTGCATCTGCGACCCGGAACGAGGGTCCGCCCGCCGCGACCTCGGCCATCATGTACCCCACGCCGCGGTGCCGCTCGACGTCGAAGGTGTGACGGTTGAAGTCGATGACCCGTTGACCGACGTGACTGGCGCCTTCGATCCGGGATGCCATCTGGTTCTCCCACACGACGGTCAGCGATGTGGGCTCGGCGGGGTCGACGAGGCGCAAAACGGAGATCGACACATCGACGATGTCGACCATGCGATCAAGGCGAGTCATGTGCGACTCGGCTTCGACCTCCTTGGTGACGATGCGGGTCATGCCCAGAACCTTCACCTGTTCCGTGTTCTTTTCGACGCGACCGATCTCCTCGATC
>JAYUSX010000042.1:0-6029 GCA_043755475.1 Actinomycetota bacterium | reverse complement strand
GATCGCATCCCTGCCGACGTGGTCCGGCACCTCGCCGAGGATGCGATCCTTCGGCGGGTCGTCGTGGCCGGCGACGCAGTCATCAACCTCGGTACCCGGGTCAGGCTGGCGTCCGACGACCAGTACCAGGCACTGATGTTGCGTGATGGCGGGTGCAGGTGGCCGTGCTGTCACATCCCGCCCGCATGGTGCGAGATCGATCACCTCATCCAGGTCATCGAGGGCGGGCCGACCGATCTCGACAACGAGGCGCTCTGGTGCTCGCACCATCACCATGTGAAGCATCGTGCCGGTGTGACCGTGCTGGGCGACGCCCACGATCTCCATCTGCTCATGCCCGACGGCACCCTCATCGCCTGCCCACCCAAAGGCCAGATGGCCGCCAGCCGAACAGATGCCAGCCGAACAGATGCCAGCCGAGACGCCGAGCGAACAGCACAGGCGGCGGCCTGAACGCTCGACCAGCCAGAACCTCCACCCCAGCACCATCCGGGGCCACGTCGAGCACCCACCAGCAGTGCAGCCGGACTCGGCTGCACCGCACACCCGCGTCCCCACGCAGCCAGCCTCGAACCGTCAGGCTTCAGGGGCCGGGACGCCGTCAGCGCCGGGAGGTCGACGAAGGGGCGGCCCCGAAGTCGGGTGCCAGCGGTGATACTGAACCGGTGATCCCCACATGACGAGTCCCACATGACGAGCCCAACATGACGAGCCCAACATGACGAGCCCAACGACGTCGCTCTGTCTCGACTGTGGGCTCTGCTGCGACGGCACGATGCACTCCACCGTCGCCCTCGAACACGGCGACGATCGCGAGGTGCTGCTGCGCACCGGCTTTCACCTCCTGCTGTTCGAGGCCGAAGCCAGGTTCGAGCAGCCGTGCCATGCCTTCCACGGCTCGTGCACCATCTACGAGGATCGGCCCACCCTCTGCCGCAGCTACCGCTGCGCGCTGCTGCGTCAGGTCGACAGCGGCGAGGTGAGCGACGCCGACGCCCGCGCACTCGTGACCACGGCGATCGGCCTGCGCGACCGTGTGCGCCCCGCGATCGAAGCGCTGGTCGGCTCGACGAAGACGCACTCCCTCGCCGTGCTGGTGCGACGTATGGAGGACGCACTCGAGGAGATGGACCCACGGGTCCGGCTCGCCACGCACGCCCAACTCGAGCTCGACTCTGCCGCGTTGCTCGCCCTCCTGGCCGATCGCTTCGAACCCCAAGGCGTCCCCGGGCCCGTCTGACCGAGACACCCGACCGGCCCGTCTGCCGAGACATCTGCCGAGACATCTGCCGAGACATCCGACGAGACATCCGACGGAGCCTCTGACCAAGTGTCCTGTGGGGCGTACGACAACTCGTGTGACGGCATGTCGCACGCGATGTATGATTCGACCCATGACGGTGCAGGTTCCAACCAGGCTCAACGGGTGGGAGGTGCAGCGACTCGACGAACTGGTGGCCGACGGTGTCGGTGACACCCGTTCCGACGTCGTCCGGCTCGCCCTGCGCGAGTTGTACGACGCTCACCAGCGCCTCCGCACCGGTGCCGCGATCGCCGAGTCGTACCGGGCGACTCCCCAGAGCAACGACGACGTCGACCTCGCGATGTCGAGTGCGATCGCACTCACCGAAGCCGAACCGTGGTGATCGCCATCCAGCAGGGCGACATCTGGTGGATAGAGACACCCAACCAGAAGCGTCGCCCGGTGTTGATCGTCAGCCGAAGCGAGGCCATCCCGGTGCTCTCCACACTCGTCGTAGCGCCACTCACGTCCACGATCAGGCGCATTCCCACGTGCCTCGTCGTCGGGCCGGCAGACGGCGTCGATCAGGAGAGCATGGCCTCGTTCGACTCGCTCACCATCGTCCCCAAGTCCGTGCTCACCCGTCGGCTCGGCACCCTGGCGCCCGGCCGCAGGCACGAACTCTGCGCCGCCCTGCACGCCATGGCCGACTGCTGAGTCACGGCACCCCATCTCGGGCGCGGGCGTGTTACCGCCGGATCACATCGATGGTTCCGATCGTCCCGTCGGCCGCCACCGACTGACACGCGAGCGGTCGCGAGTCAGCCGGGACGGCCTCGTAACACCCTGCTGTCCGACCACTTTGAGCCACACGGAGCCCCACCGGTACCGACGGCTGCGAAAGGTTGATCGGAAATACCCTGTTGGACGCATAATGTTGATCACAAGGGAATCCAGGGCGCAAGACGTTGATCGGAGGCGGCGAGATGGCGAACAGTTCGCGCAGGTGGCCATCGATCGTGTGGTCGGCCGATCGCCAGCGCGCATCCGTCAGCCGAGCAGTCGACCGTGGCACGCTCCGCCGCCTGGCGCCCGGGCTCTACACCGGCGAGGTCGACAGCGAACCTGCTGAAGTCGTGCGGCGACATCTCTGGGAGATCATCGGGCACGAGCTCCCCGGCGCCGTCATCAGCGATCGCTCGGCGAGAGCCGCTGGGCCGGTCGGCGGCAGCCTGTTCGTGGTGCATCCACGCACCCGGCCGCTCGTGCTGCCCGGAGTAGTGGTGCGTCCGCGCTCCGGACCTGCCGCTGTGCCGGGCGACACGCCCCTGCCGTTCGGGATTCACCTCGCCTCCGCGACCCGGACGATGCTGGAGTCGCTCGCCCGACCAGGTGGCAACCGGCTGGAGCGAATCGAGGTGGAGCACTGGCTGGATCAGCTCGCCGCGCCTGATGCGGAGCGCCGACTGAACCAGATCAGGGATCGAGCGCGAGAGGTGGCGCCGATGCTTCGCGCATCGACCGCAGCCGCCGAACTCGAGCGCCTGATCGCAGCTGCATTGTCCACCGGTGACCTGCGAGTGGTGACAACCACCCGGCTTGCCGCCCGCTCTGCTGGCGAACCGATCGATCAACGACGCATCGTCGGTCTCGAACGGCTCGTCGCGGATTTGGCCGACAGGGCACCGTCGAGCGTGTTCGACCTCCCGGCCGATGCCACGCGACGCTCCTTGCTTCCGTTCTACGAGGCCTACTTCTCGAACTTCATCGAGGGAACCGAGTTCACACTCGACGAAGCCGCGAGCATCGTTTTCGATCGAGAGGTTCCGGCCGCTCGGCCGGAGGACGCTCATGACGTCATCGGCACCTATGCGATCGTCGGTGATCCGGTCAGCCGTCGCCGCACCGCCACGGACGCCGACGAATTCGTCGGGCTGCTCCTCGAACACCACGCCCGGGTCATGAGCGGGCGTCTTGACAAGCGACCAGGTGAGTTCAAGCACCTCGCCAATCGAGCAGGTTCGACCGAGTTCGTCTCGCCCGAGCTCGTCGAAGGGACGCTTCGGGCCGGCTTCGCGATCGGCAAGCAGCTGTCGTCGCCGATGCACCGCGCCATCTTCATGATGTTCCTCGTCACCGAGGTGCATCCGTTCCTCGACGGCAACGGTCGCGTGGCCCGCATCGCGATGAACGCAGAGCTGACGCGCGGAGGTCAGTGCCGGATCATCGTGCCCACCGTGATCCGGCTCGACTACACCAATGCCCTCAAGGCAGCCAGCCACCAAGATGCCTTCGGCCCGATCGTCGCTGTGCTCGAGTACGCACAACGATTCACCGGTCGTCTCGACTTCTCCGACCGCACCACAGCCGAGCGCGATCTTCAGCGCACCAACGCCCTGCGCGACCCGTACGAGGCGGAGCAGGCAGGGGTGAAGCTCACCCTGCCGTAGCCAGATCTGAAGGTCACACCCGGGCGCGGGTGCGGATCTTGCTGCGCACCAGGTCGGCCACTTCCACGACCTGGTCGTCGGTGAGCGTGCTGCCGCTGGGTAAGCACAGACCGAGGTCGAAGATGTGATCGCTGGTGCCGTCGACCCGTGCCCGGCACTCGGCGAACGCGGGCTGACGATGCATCGGCTTCCACAGCGGGCGCGACTCGATCTCGCTGCCCAGCAACTGGTTGTGTACCCGGTGGCTCACACCCGGCACGGCGAAGACCAGACAGCTCAACCAGCCGTTCCAACCGCTCCAGTCGGGCACCGGCATGAAGTCGCACTCGTCCACGTCGGCCAGCAGTTCGCGATAGCGATCGTTGATCGCTCGACGGCGCTGGATGAAGCTCGGTAGCCGGGCGAACTGGCCGCGACCCAAGGCCGCCAACAGGTTGCTGAGCCGGTAGTTGTACCCCACCTCGGTGTGCTCGTAGTGCACCGCCGGCTGACGTGCCTGGGTGGCCAGGTAGCGCACACGATCGGACACCTCTTCGTTCTGGCTGAGCAGCATGCCTCCACCGGAGGTGGTCATGATCTTGTTGCCGTTGAACGAGAAGATGCCGATGTCGGCCAACGTGCCGGCCGGCCGACCCCTGTAGGTGGCGCCCAGGCTCTCGGCCGAGTCCTCGATCACCGGCACGCCGTACTCGCGGCAGACCGCCATGATCGGGTCGTAGTCGGCGCACTGCCCGTACAGGTCGACCACCAGCACCGCGGCTGGCAGCTTGCCCCGCTGGGCGCAGGCGACCAGTTCCTCGGTCAACAGCTCCGGACTCATGTTCCAGCTCGAGCGGTCGCTGTCGATGAACACCGGGTGCGCGCCGCAGTAGCGAACGGCGTTGGCCGTCGCCGCGAACGTGAACGTGCTGACGAGCACTTCGTCGCCTGGCTGCACCCCCACAGCCAGCAGCGCCAGGTGCAACGCCGCCGTGCCGCTCGACAGCGCGACCGCGCCCTTCCAGCCGGTGAACCCTGCGATGTCGGCCTCGAACGCCGACAGGTCGGGCCCGGCCGGGGCAACCCAGCCACTCTGGATCGCCCGGGTCATTCGTTCCTGCTCGTCCAGCCCCACATCAGGAGGCGACAACCAGATGCGCATCACGCCACCGTACCCGTGACACCCAGTCTGATTCCACCAAGCCGAATCAGACCCAGCCTGATCAGACCCGGCCGAATCAGACCCGGCCGGTTCACGCGACCTCGCGGTGCACGCCGCCCGTCGCCAGTCGGATCAGCAACTGATCCATCGGCAGCTCGTGGCGATCGTGGGCATCGAGCACCGTCTCGAATGCCAGCGCGAGCACCGGGACATGGCTGATCAACTTGTGCACCGGCCGCACGTCGAACTCGCCATCGCCGAACAGGTCCTCGTGCAACTTCTCGCCGTCGCGGAGCCCGGTGAACACGATCTCGAGGTTCGGCGTGCGCTGCCGTGCGAACCGCTTGGCGACGTCGAGGATCTTCACCGGCTCGCCCATGTCGAGCACCATCACATCGCCGCTCCCGCCGATCGCGCCGGCGTAGATGGTGAGCCGCACGGCCTCTTGCACCGTCATGAAGAACCGGGTGACGTCTTCGTGGGTGACGGTGATGGGGCCACCCTGTTCGAGCTGCTGCCGGAACACGGTGAGCACCGAGCCACGCGAACCCAACACGTTGCCGAAGCGCACCGACACGTACGAGCCGGGCGACGATGTCGACGCCTGCGCCGTGAGCCGCTCGGTGATCCGCTTCGAACTGCCCAGCACGCTCACCGGGTCGGCGGCCTTGTCGGTGCTGATGTTGACGAAGTGATCGACACCGGACGCCCGGGCGGCCGCCAGCACGTTCTGGGTGCCCACCACGTTCGTCTTCCAGGCCTCCTCGGGCGCACCTTCCAACAACGTGAGGTGCTTCAGCGCTGCCGCGTGGAACACCACGTGCGGCCGGTGCTGCATGAACACCTCGGTCAGGCGGGCTTCGTCACGGATGTCGGCCAGCACCAGATTGGGTGAATCGAGCAGGGCACGACCTTCGATGGCGAGCTGGGTGGCGTGCAGACCGCTCTCGTCGCGGTCGAGCATGATCAACGCCTCGGGCTCGAAGCGGGCGAGCTGACGACACAGCTCGCTGCCGATGCTGCCGCCCGCACCCGTGACCAGCACCCGACGATCGGTGATGTAGTGGGCCACCGCGGCGGTGTCGATCTCGGCGAGCTCGCGGCCCAACAGGTCGGCCTCGGTGACCGGTCGGATGTCGGCCACCATCGGAGCGGTGAACAGATCGCGCACCTGGGGCAACATGAACATCGGCAA
>JAYUSX010000041.1:0-6053 GCA_043755475.1 Actinomycetota bacterium | reverse complement strand
CCATACGGCGCGGAGCGCGCGTACGACCGCGTCCTCGTCGGCGCCGAGCTGGCGGGCAACGATCACCAGGGCCTCGGCTGCCACTTCGAGACCAGCCGTCTGCTCGCGCTTCGTCGACGGTGCCACCTCGGCGACAAAGGTGCCGTTCCGGCCATGCCGCTCGATGACGGCATCGCCTTCCAGGAGTTCGTACGCGCGCTCGATGGTCCCCTTCGCCAGTCCGAGGTCCGCGGCCAGTTGTCGAATCGTCGGCAGTCGAGTTCCGGGCGTGAGCGTTCCGGCCGCGACCATGCGCCGTATCTGCTCACGCACCTGCTCGTACACCGGGAGCGCACGGCTGGGGTCGACCGACAGGATCATGCGATCACAGGATCGCGCGTGCCGCTCATCAGGAAGTCGAGACCGAGTCTGCGGTTCTGCCACCACAGCACGAACGCGCACAGCCATGCCGCCACTCCGAGCACCTGTGCGAGGTCGCCGATGGTCGGTTCGAGGGCAAAGCAGGCTCGGGCCACGAGAGCGAGCGCGAAGAACGTGGCAGGCCGAGCGAGGCCGCGGCCGATCGCCAACTCGCGCGCCAGGTCGTCGGCGCGGGTGAGCTTGTCGGACACGGCAGGTCGTGCCCGCGTCGCGACACGCTGCTGTGCCAGGCGGGTGACACCGATGGCGAGGAGTGCACCGAGGCCCCACCACGTGGCCGCACGCGTGTCAACGTCCCACGCTCCAATGATCGCAGCACCGCCCGCAACGACCGCCACGCCGATCATTCGGCGAGCGTCGCGGTGCGTGAGGTAATCCTTCACCGAGCGCACCTCGATGCGAGCGGTACGTGGCCCGGACGTGCGGCGGATGTGGTGCAGTTCCGCCAGCACCGCTCCGGTGGCGATCCCACCGGTGCCGAGCACGAGCGCGTCGCCGTGCGTCTGGGTGCCGAGCACCCAGGCGATCAACCCGGCGAGCCCGCCGACGAAACGCGCCCATCGGGCTCGCTCGAGCCAGCGCTGGAGGAGCCGCTGCTGGTCGGGGTCGGCGGCGAGATGCTGGGCGATCTGCGGGGCCTCGCCGTCCATGCCGGCGAGTTGCAGACCGAGGCTCAGGAGCACGTAGAAGAGGACGGTCAGCAGGACCGCGAAGGTGAGCACCAACCACACCTCGCTGGTGGAGGTTCCGTTGCCGCCGTTGGTGCGCACGGGCAGGATCGCGGCCACCGCGAGCATGAGTACGGCGACGGTGGTGATGCCTCGCCAACCGAGCAATCGGCGGGCTCGCGCGCCCCGTGTGGAGTTTCCTCTTGACTGTCCCATTGTCCCAAGACAATATGACAAACATCTCGAAAACCGCAAGAGGCCAATGACATGGACACGCTCGACGTACCCGACACCGAATCCGACCCGATCGATCAGCTCATCCCGCGGCCTCGCCCATGGTGGGTGCGACTCGTCGTCGGTCTCGGAGTGCTGCTCGTGGTCGGGGTCGTCTCGTGGCTCGTCGGATTCGGGTACCTGTACCCGCAACCCGAGTGCTGTGGCAGCGGCAGCGGTTCCGCTCCGATGGTGTTGGCCCCGGACGGCGAGTCGGTGATCGTGCAGGCATACGTCTTCAACTCCAGCGGTCGCGACCTGGAGATCCTCTCGGCCGACGTCGACCTCCCCGGTGCCCAGGTGCTCGACGTGGGTTTCGTCGACTCGCCGGGCCCTGTGTTCGGCGTCGCGCCGGACCGGCTTCCTGCCGTGATCGGTGGAACCGAGACAGGAATGATCTCGATCAGGTTCGTGCCCGTGGACTGCACCACCGACGAGCGGGAGTGGGGGACGGTCGAGCTCCGGCTCGACGTCGTGAACGCCTGGCTGCCGAGCATCGATCGGACCTACCGGCTGCCCGAGACGGTCGTCGACCGCGACCGCGGGCCGCTCAGTGTGTTCCCGCCGGATGACGACCCTCGTTGGTCCGACCTGCGCGATCCCCTGCAGACAGCGTGCGCGTTGATCGCAGGCACACCCGCCTGATGGCCGTCAAGCTTTCGGCCGGAAGCCGATGCGCAGTTCTTTGAGCGCGCGCAGGAAGTAGTTCGGCGCGATCGTGAGATCGGTGTCGTCGACGAACCACATCTCGTCGATTCGCTCGACGATCGCCCGAAAGCCTGCGAGCAGCTCACGTCGCGCGAGTGGAGCTCCCAGACAGTGGTGTGTACCGAAGCCGAACGTGACGTGCTTGCGGCCGTCGGTGCGCTCGAGGTCGAAGCGGGCCGGCGCCTCGAACTGGCGGTCGTCGCGGTTCGCCGCCGAGTAGCCGACCAACACGAGTGACCCAGCCGGGATGGTGACGCCGTGCATCTCGACGTCGACGGCGGTCGAGCGCATCAGTCGCTGCACGGGCGACTCGAGCCGGAGCACCTCCTCGACCAGCACCGGGAGGAAGCGCTCGGGATCGCTCGTGAGCAGCGCCCACTGATCGGGGTGTTCGATCAACAGTCGCACGCCACCCGAGATGGCATTGGTGGTGGTCTCGGAGCCGCCGACGAAGGTGTCGGCCATCATCTCGGCGTGCAGTTCCTCGTCGGTGAGGCACCGACCCCACTCAGGGATCGGCGTGTTCACGAGGTCGGACAGCAGGCTGTCGTCGGGCTCGCGGCGCAGTCGCTCGAAGATCGGCTGGAAGTAGTGCTGCGCCTCGATCTCCATCTCGGTCGACCAGATCACCTGTTCGGGCGTCTGCATGAGGCCGAGCCGTTGCACCCAGGCATCGGTCCAGGCTTTGATCCGCCAGATGTCGTCGGGGTTGGCACCCATCTGGACCCCGATGACGATCAGCGGCAGGGGGACGGCGAACTGGCGAACGATGTCGCATGTCCCGGCGTCGATGAACTCGTCGATGAGTTCGTGTGCCAGGTTCTGGATGGTCGGTTCCAGTTCGGCGATCTTCTTCGGTCGGAAGGCATGGTCGAACAGGGCGCGCATCTGGCGGTGCTCGGGATCGTCTCGGCCGGCCAAGGTGCGCCCGGGCACCCATCCCTTGTCCTCGTACAGCGCCTTGATCTCGGGCCGCATGCTGCGGCGCCCGCTGTTGATGAAGCGGTCGGTGTCGATGAGCACGGTGCGCACGTCTTCGTACCGGGTGACGACGTAACCCTTCAGGCGAGGATCGAACCACACCGGTGCGTCGTCGCGAAGAGTGCGGTAGGCGTGGTACGGACAGTCGTTGATCGCCGGATCGAAGAAGTCGACGCCGTCGATCGGCATCGGGTCGTCCAGGGCTGGCGGAGCGCCGGCGCTCGTCGTGTCGGACGCAGTTGGATCTTCCATGTGCGACATCGCCCCCTCGCCGGTTGCACTGCTTCGTGCATGGCCGACATCTCGGACTGTACCGATCGGTGCCGATCGGTGGCGCACCGTGCGCCGGCGGTGGGCTGGCTGGGTCGGCCGGCGGGGTCAGGCGGCGGGGCTCAGCGACCAGCGGATGAGCTGTGTCATGGCTGAGCCGGCGGGCCGCACGAGCATCGTCTCGCTCACCGGCAGGAACGGCAGGCGCAGCGGCCAACGGGTCCAGGCGGGCAGCAACCCGATCGCTGCGGCACCGAGCACGGCGTATGGCGCTCGGGCCGCGAGCGGCAACGGGGGTTCGAGCAGCAAGAAGCGTGCAGCCTGACGAGCTTCGGTGGTGCCGCGCAGCTCGTAGCGGTACTCACGCAGCTCCGCGGCGAGCTCGCGGACGTTCTTGGGCGGCTCGTTGACGCCGAGCTTCCTGGCGACGAGCGACGCGTCCTTCACGTAGGCATCGGCATCTTGCGCCGACAGCGGGTCGGCACCGTACCGCTGGTACGCGGCGAGGAAGCTGGTCACCTCGCAGACGTGCACCCATCGCAGGAGATGAGGGTCGTTCGCCGAGTACGGCCGACCGTCGCTCGCCGTGCCGACCACCCGCTCGTGAACCTTGCGCACGATCGCGATCGATCGCTCGGCGACCGGGATGGGGCCGAACGTGGTGGCGGCGAGGAAGTCCGCCGTGCGTTGGAGTCGGCCCCATGGGTCGGTGCGGAAGTCGGAGTGCTGGGCCACGCCCGCCATGGCGAGCGGGTGCAGCGACTGCAGCAGCAGCGCGCTGAGACCGCCGACGAACATGGACGCATCGGAGTGCACTCGGCGGATCGCGCTGTCGTCCGGGAACCAGCGCGGGCCGGGCGCCGACATGATCGCCGCCGCCTTGTCGTCGGGCTGCTCGCCGATCACCCTCGACCGGATCTGGCCCGCCAACCACTGTCGGGCCGGATCGAGCGCTTGGGCAACCGCACGGTGGGGGACCGCAGCCGGGCTGCTCACAGCGACGGCACCACGACGAAGGCGATCGCTGCCAGGTGGCAACCCGCACCGACGATGGTGAACAGGTGGAACACCTCGTGGAAGCCGAACACGGTCGGCCATGGATCCGGCTGCTTCAGCGCGTACACGACCGCGCCGACGGTGTATGCGATGCCGCCGCCCAGCACGAGGCCGAAGCCCAGCGGGCCGAGGCCGTCGTAGAGCTGGGGCAGCGCGATCGAGGCGGACCATCCGACGATGACGTACACCGCGGTGAACAACGGGCGAGGGACCTGGAAGGGGAGCCATTCGAGCGTGACGCCCACGACTGCGCCCACCCAGGCGGTGGCCAGAACCGCGGGGCGCTGCCAACCGACGAGGCCGAATGCCGCCACGGGCGTGTAGGCGCCGGCGATGGCGAGGAAGATCGTCGAGTGATCGAGCCGCTTCATCACCGACATCGCGCGGGGCTGCCAACAGATGCGGTGGTACAGCGCCGACACGCCGAACATCGACAGCGTGCCCGCCACATAGACCAGCAAGACCCAACGCTGCGAAGCCGTGGCCTCGGCCAGGACCACCATGACCACGCTGAGCACAGCCACCGCTGCGAACGCCACCACGTGCGACCAGCCACGGAGCAGCGGCTTGACGGGTGCAGCATCGATCAACTTCACACCTCGACCGTATCCCGATTGTGGCGTTCGCGCCCGTCGGGCTCCACGGCGTGCGGCACCACGGCACCGCGGCACCGCGGCGCGAATCGCAGAGATCAGGCGAACGTCAGCCCTGGAATCGCCCGTCGATCAGGCATCGACGGCGTGAGCCCGCAGGTCGGCCAACGAGCTGTACTCGAGAGCCGACAGGTGGGTGGATGACAACCGCACCTTCGGAGCCGCTCCTGCCTCGAACGCCTCCTGCCAACGTGATGCGCACAGGCACCACTGGTCGCCCGCGTTCAACCCGGCGAAGCCGTACTGAGGCATGGGTGTGCTGAGGTCGTTGCCGACCTGCTTGCTGAACACGAGGAAGTCGTCGGTCAGCACCACGCACACCACGTGCATCCCCGGGTCGTCGCCGTGGTTCTCGCAGCAGCCGGTGCGGTAGTAGCCCGTCATCGGGTCGAACGAACACGCTTGGAGGTCCTCGCCGAGGACGTTCATCTGGTTCACCTACGAGAACCTACGACACGCTGACGTTCAGCGCCTTGCCGATGCTGTACGTGACGACGCACGCAGCGAGCATGATCGCGACCTGGCGCAGGGCAGCTTTGGTTCGGTTCCGTTCCGAGAACTGGCCGATGGCCCAGCCGAGCGACGCTGCGGCCACGACGCCGATCACCACCGATGCGACGGTGGCGCCGTTGCCCGAGCCGGTGAACCACGGAACGACGGGCAGGATGGCACCGAGCACGAAGCACACGAACGACAGGCCGGCAGCCAGCCACGCCGACGGCAGCTCGTTGGGGTCGATGCCGAACTCCTCGCGGGCGTGCACGTTGAGCGCTCGCTCGGGATCGCGCATCACGTCGGCCGCCGCCTGCTGGGCGGTGCTGGGCTCCATTCCGTGACCTTCGTACATCTCGGCCAGCTCGCGCTGCTCCGCATCGGCGTTGATGCCGAGCTCGCGGCGTTCGACCTCGAGCTCACGAGTGACGAGTTCGTTCTGGGCGGAGATGCTGATCCATTCGCCGGCCGCCATGCTGACCGCACCGGCGACGGCACCGGCGATGCCGGCCAGCCGCACCACGCTGGAGTC
>JAYUSX010000040.1:0-6054 GCA_043755475.1 Actinomycetota bacterium | reverse complement strand
GCGTCGAGGCGCCACATCGGTCAGCAGTTCGTGCTCGAGAGCACGTCGATGGGTTTCGTCGGTGGCCTGCTGGGTGCCAGCCTCGGAACGCTCGTCGTCGTGATCGTCTCGGCGTATCAGCAGTGGACTCCGGTGCTCGATCCAACGACGCCGCTGTTGGCGCCACTGGTCGGAGCGGCCACCGGACTGGTGTCGGGCATGTACCCCGCCATCCGAGCGGCCCGCTTGACGCCCGTCGATGCACTTCGTGCCGGCACCTGAGCGGTCGTGCTTCCTGGAGCTGGCAAGATCGTTCAGCAAACAGTCAGCTTGAATGAACGATGCTGCGTCATGGCTCATTGCGAATGACGAGGAGGACCCGAGTGAAGCTGTTGGTGGTCGAGGACGACCGCAAGATCGCCACGCTGGTGAAGCGCGGCCTCGAAGCCGAGGGCTTCTCGGTCGATGTCACTTTCGACGGTGCCGAAGGGCTCTGGATGGCGACCGAGTGGACCTATGACCTGATCGTGCTCGACATCATGCTTCCCGGTCGTAACGGCTTCCAGATCTGTTCGGATCTACGCGCGGCCGGCAACTGGACCCCGATTCTGATGCTCACCGCCAAGGACGGCGACCTCGACGAGGCGGAGGCGCTCGACTCAGGAGCCGACGACTACCTCACCAAGCCATTCTCGTTCCCCGTCCTCGTCGCACGGGTGCGGTCAGTGCTGCGTCGGGCGGGGGGACGCGGCGCACCGACGCCGAGCACCGCTGGCGACTTGTGCATCGACCCGTCGTCTCGACGGGTGTGGCGCGGCGAGACCGAGATCATGCTGACCGCCCGCCAGTTCGATGTGCTGGAGTTCCTGATTCGCAGAGCCGGCCAGGTCGTGCCGAAACAGGAGATCCTCAACGGCGTGTGGCAGTACGACTTCGACGGTGACATCAACATCGTCGAGGTCTACATCCGCCGGCTGCGATCAGCCATCGACGAGCCGTTCGGACGAGCTGCGATCGAGACCGTCCGAGGCAGCGGATACCGTCTCGACACAGGCGGAGGCTGACTGCCGAATGACCCGAACCATCCGATTCCGCGTCACGGCGATGGCCACGCTGCTCGCCGCCGGATTGCTGGTCATCGTCGCGCTGGTGCTCGTCACGATGCTGAAGGATCAACTCGTCGACAACCTCGACGAGGGGCTGAACCAACGCGCCGACACGATCGCGGCGGTGCTCGCCAATTCAGCCGATGTGCGGTTGAACGTCGACGAAGACCTACTGATCCAGGTGGTCGATCGCTCGGGCGAGCCGGTCATCTCCTCCACGAACTTCACGGGGAGCAGGCCATTGGCGACGACGCCTGGATTCGTCACCACCTCCGACGTTCCTGGCCGCACCGAGACGTTTCGCCTACTGGCCCGCACGGTCGATCGCCGAGGTGATCAGGCGACCTTGATCATCGGGGTCAACTTCGACGATGTCACCGAGCCGGTACGCATCGTGACGTGGCTGCTCGGAGTCGCCGTGCCCGTCGTCGTCTTTGTCTTCGCCACGCTGGTGTGGTGGCTCACTGGTCGCACGCTCCGACCGGTGGAGAAGATGCGCAGCGAAATGGCCGACATCAGTGGATCGAACCCTGAGCGGAGGATTCACGAGCCAGGTACCGGCGACGAGATCGACCGGCTGGCCCGCACGATGAACGGCACTCTCGCCCGGCTCGACGACGCGCTCAGCCGGCAACGCCGTTTCGCTGCCGACGCCTCGCACGAGCTGCGCAGTCCACTGACTCGAATCCGCAGTGAACTCGAGCTCGGCATCGCCAACCCCGTCGACTCGGACGCAGCAGCGGTTCACGCCAGCGTGCTGGCCGAGACCATTGAACTGCAGCATCTGGTGGAAGATCTGCTTCATCTCGCACGA
Source organism: Actinomycetota bacterium (assembly GCA_043755475.1). Classification (GTDB taxonomy): domain Bacteria; phylum Actinomycetota; class Acidimicrobiia; order Acidimicrobiales; family Ilumatobacteraceae; genus VFMC01. The sequence goes on along the minus strand of JAYUSX010000040.1, from coordinate 4,155 downwards.
GCCGATGCAGGGGTCGAGCCGATCGCACACGAACTGATCGACCTCGACGACGTCGTGCTTCGCGAGGCCCGGCGGCTGACCGATCGCGGCAGGGTCGACGTGAGACGACAGGTCGAAGCGGTCCAGGTGCGAGGCGACGCCAAACAGCTCGGCCGAGCGCTGCGGAACCTGCTCGACAATGCCGAACGGCATGCTGGCGGCGTGGTCTCGGTCCAGCTCTCGCAACACGATGGTGTCGCCGAGCTGCTCGTGTCCGATGACGGGGCTGGCATCCCGCTCGACCAGCGCGAGCGAGTGTTCGAACGCTTCGCCCGCCTCGACGAGGCCAGGTCGCGCGACATCGGTGGCTCCGGGCTCGGGCTGACCATCACCCGCGACATCGTCGAACGTCACGGCGGCACCATCCGCCTGGCGCACACCGACGTCGGTCAGCCCGGTTCGACCTTCGTGGTCGAGATCCCCAGTTCACAGCGCCCCTGAGTCGCCCGGCACCTGACCGCCGGCCAGTTGGCGAAGCTCGTCGCGGCTGGTCGTCGCCACCGTCCTCGGAGGCTGAGGACACCACACCTGACTTCCCGCGGGAAATCGACGCCGGGCACACCGGCGTAGGAACGGCGGGCACCGCGGCGAGAACTCGTCGGGCAACGTCGAGGTCGCTCGACAACCGAACCGGCCCGCCGACGGCCTGCGCCGCATCCGGGATCACCCCGTTCAGCCAACATCGGATCTCATACCGAAAACGCGTCGCCCGCGGGGAGGAACTCCCACCCGTCGGGCGCGGTGAGATCGCCGAGTTCGGGATGCCAGAGACCCGTCTTGGTGTCGTACACCTCGAGCTGCTGGTCGCCGGGGTCAACGTCATCGACCACGCCCCTCACTTTCGCGCACGAGCCTGACGACGATGCGACAGCTGGTGCTGGCGCCGACGGTCGCTTGATGTTTGCTGCGGGGTCCGTCGCCAGGAGCCGTTAGCGCCGGAACAGATCACCGGCCAAGTACTTGAGCCCGGTGTCACAGGCGACGGTGACGACGGTCTTGCCGGCTCCGATCTCTCGGGCCAGCTGGATTGCACCAGTGACGTTGAGCCCCGTCGATCCGCCAGCGAGCAGACCTTCCTCGGCGGCGAGGCGCCGGGTCATCTCGAACGCCGCCTCCTCAGAAATGGCCCGAACCTCGTCGAAACGATCGAGGTCGAGCAGCGGGGGCAACATGCCGATCCCGATGCCCTCGACCGAATTGACTCCTGCCTGACCCGTCGAGATGACCGGGCTTGAGTCCGGCTCGAAAATCACTACCCGTGCCGAGCAGCCAGCCTCCTCGAGTGCGTTCCTCACACCAGTGGCCATGCCGCTCGTTCCGACCGCGCAACAGAACACGTCGATCGGCTGCTCCATTTGTTCGAGGAGTTCGACGCCGACATGGCGGTAGCCAACGAGCGAGTCGGTGTTGTGGAGCTGGTCCGTCCAGTACACGTCCGGGTCGGCTGCGAGCTCGCGGGCCGTCTCGATCATTCGGGGAGTGAGGTCCGGTGTGATCTTGCCGCCGACGCTCGGAACGATCGTCAGATCAGCGCCCAGCGCCGCCATGGTGGCAAGCTTCTCGGGGGCGAATGCATCCGACGTCACGACCTTGAAGCGATAGCCCTTGGCGGCACACACGAACGCCAGCGACGAACCGGTGCTCCCTGCTGTGTACTCGAGCACCGTCATCCCCGGGCGAAGGTCGCCGCGTCGTTCGGCTTCCTCGATCATCGCGAGCGCCATGCGGTCCTTGTACGACCCGGTCGGGTTGAACCACTCGAGCTTGACGAACACGTCGGCGGCACCTTCGGGCACCACCTTGCGCAACTGCACGACCGGGGTCTGGCCGACCACCTCGGTCATCGACCTCCCTACCTTCATGGTCACCCCCTGTGTCGGGCAATCACTGGCGCCGAGTTGCCAACTGGCATGAAGGAGGCGCCGATCGCAGCCAGAGTGTAGGCCACCCCTGAAACACTGCGGAACGGCGACCGGCACCGTTCCGGGCTCGCCTCACGTGCCAAGACGATTCACAGCAGGGGCTTGGCGACACCCGATAGAAACTGCTCTGCAATCCGGACCGAGCAGCAAGAGTCGCGCCGCACTGCGGCCCTTGTCTCGCGCCCGATATCGCGCGCCTCGTAGCGATCGACCCACTGCATGGTGCCCGAAGTGTGCGGCCCATGGCTGACCCTCCGGCCGCTCATGCCCAGCGAGATCGGGCGCTCCTTCGCTGGCGTCGGTCGTTGGCTCAACGGCCCAGGGTGCTCGCGTCAGCAAGCACTCAGGGGCGTCCTGTCGCCGCGGCTGCGCCCGAACTGCCGCTCTGAGCTTCGTGGATTTCCCACGGGAAATCGGCAGGGCACCGACTGCCGATCGGGCTGCCGAGTTGAGGGCCCCGTAGAGTCGGGCGGCCAGTAGCGGGGCGGCTGGATCGGTCGCAGACTCCGCCCGAGCGAGCTACAACACCAAGGTGGGGTCATCTTCATCGCCAGTCGGGAGTTCAGCGGAAGCAATGGCTACTCAGGCTCAGCACCCAGCCCGCTCAAGGTCACGGACCAGGCACTGCGCAGCGTTTGCCGTATTGGTGCACTTATCGATCGGCTGCACCAACGCGGAACCCCGCGTCACGAGCGGACCGCTCGGTGAATCTGCATCCGCGCCGATCATGGCTCTTTGCGCGATCGCAGAGCCGGGCGACACGTTGCTCGAGGGACAAACTCTGCTGTCCAACGACGGCAACCTCAACATCACCATCGATTCCGTCGCGCTCGTCGATGCGACAGGCTTGGAGCTTTCGGAGGCCTACGTGTTTGACCCGAGCGCCGCTGGGCTCGTCGGACTTCTCATCGGTGCGACTGACACCCTCGACCCCGCCATGGCGGCAACCTTGCAGAAGATCGGTCAGGACCCGAGTCCCGTGATTCCTCCGGAATCGACGCGAGCGGTGCTCGTTGAACTCGAAGTTCGCAATGAGAACGCGAGCTACGGCCGGATTCGCGTCGAATACAGGGCAGGAAAGAACACGTACACCTTGCTCGGGCCCACAGAGCTGAAGACAGCGACAACGTGCGACTGATCGCCATGCTGGAGCGGCCCTCGCACGATGCGCCTGGGCCTCGTGCGGAGCCGTCGGCACGACAAGGCCGCGTCGCATACAGAGAGGTCACCCACCTCGAACGGCCGAGCTGCGTGGGCGAGGGGCATCCATCTCCGACAACGCGCTCGCCCTTCGCGTGGCAGAGTTGCACGGGTGGGCGCACCTGTCGCGATCCGGAATCTGGAGCGTACTGAGCTGTCGCGCGTCGGCGAGATCGACCGTACTGAACGCATCGACGTCCTTTTCGAACAACATGGCACGGAACTCGTGTCGCGCCGAGGGACGTGGAGCGCTTCGGCCTGGGATCCCGATGGACACGGCGAACACTCGGTGGACGCACAGCACCAAGCGCTTGTGCGCTACGTGGATGCTGGTGGGATCGTGCGGGGCGCGTTCTCCCACGGACGACTGGCTGGCATCGGAGTGGTCGTGCCGCACCTACGCCCCGCGATGGCACAGCTTGCGTATCTCCATGTCAGCCAGGAGTTCCGGTTTGCCGGCGTCGGCAGCCGCCTGTCCGTCGATCTGGAACTGATCGCGCAGCGCGCCGGTGACACCGAGATCGTTGTCACCGCGACACCGTCGGAGAACACCGTGCGCTTCTATCTGGGTCGTGGCTACCGGACCATGCAGCAGCCGGTGCCGGAGCTGTTCGAGTTGGAGCCCGAGGACATCCACATGTCGAAGGCGATCTGAGCAACCACGACTCTCACCGGAGCGGCTCGAACGCCGATCCGCACACATCTGCCGCTCTGGACGGCATGTTGTCGTCCGCGAGAACGCGAACCCTGTCCGGATCGGGAGAGCCCAGACATCGGGTTCCGCAGTTCGACCGTGGTCCCGATCGACCAAGCCCTAGGAGATCGCACGGTCGTCGACGTCGGCTGCGAGTTCGTCCTCGGGACGACGCCATGCATTCCGGTCCGCTCGCAGGCCGCTTCGGAATACGTGACTCGCCCCGACCTGCGGTCGTTTTTCGGTGCCCGAGGTGGGACTCGAACCCACACGCCCTTTCGGACAACGGATTTTGAGTCG